>CAKZNY010000282.1 GCA_937132145.1 uncultured Paracoccaceae bacterium
CGCCGTTCGATGTGACCAATCTGAAAAACGTGACGCTGAGTGGCGCAAAAGGCGAGAACCTCGGGCCAGTTGGCGAAAGGGGTGTCGCAAATCCACACTGACCGCCGCAGTTCTTGGTACTGAGGCCTTGCAAGGTGGCGAAACCCGTATCCACGGCGTACCGATTTTGGCGGAAATCCACATGCCGCGCAAGATGCAAGTGGTGTTTCAAGACCCTTACGGCTCGTTCAATCCAAGGCATAAGGTGGCTCGGCTGGTCGCCGAGCCGCTGCATTTACTGGAGTCCCGAGCCCAAAGGGCCGCGCGCGGCGACAAGCGGTTGAGGCGGCCTTGATAAGCGTTGGCATGCAGGTTTCAGACGCCGATAAATACATACACGAGTTTTCTGGTGGTCAGCGCCAACGCATTGCCATTGCCCGTGCGCTTATTATCAAACCTGATCTGATTATACTGGACGAGGCGGTTTCGGCGCTGGATGTATCTATTCGCGCCCAGATCCTCGACTTGCTGGCTGACCTGTCGAGCCGTTTGAACCTGTCCTATCTGTTCATAAGCCATGACCTTTCTGTGGTGCGTTCTGTAACCGATCGGGTCATGGTAGTGAGGGCGGGAGAGATTGTTGAGCATGGCAAAACCGAGGATGTGTTCACCAATCCGCAACGCGAATATAGTAAAACCCTGATAGCTGCAGCGCCGTCGTTGCAAGATGCGCTAGAGAAGGAAAATATCTGATGTCCGTTCAAGATGATCTGTGGTTTGACGCCTCGAAATGTTTCATTGGTGGCGAATGGGTAGCACCTGTCGGGGGCCAGACCCTCGGGCTGGAAAACCCCTCGGATGGCTCCGAAATCGCCCGAATTGCGCGGGGGCAACGGGGCGATGTGGATGCCGCTGTGCTCGCGGCGCAATCTGCGCTGGCAGGTGAATGGGGCCGCAAGACGGCGGTAGAACGTGGGCGTATTTTGACCCGCATCGGTCAACTTGTGCTGGAACGGGTTGATGTTTTGGCCCGTCTTGAGGCCGCCGATGTTGGCAAGCCGTTAAAACAGGCCCGTGCCGATGCTGTGGCTTTGGCGCGGTATATGGAATTTTACGGCGGGGCGGCGGATAAAATTCACGGCGCGACGATCCCATATTTGGACGGCTATACCGTTTATACGCTGCGCGAACCGCATGGGGTGACGGCGCATATCGTGCCTTGGAACTATCCGATGCAGATCATCGGTCGCTCCGTCGGGGCGGCGTTGGCGATGGGCAATGCGGCGGTTCTGAAACCTGCCGAGGAAGCCTGCCTGACCGCCTTGGCCTTCGCCAAAATCGCCGAGGAAGCCGGTCTTCCGGCAGGGGCGCTGAACGTGGTTCCGGGTCTGGGCGAGGAGGCAGGCGCCGCGCTGTCATCGCACCCACACATCAACCATATCTCGTTCACGGGGTCGGTTGGCGTTGGCAGCCTGATCCAGAAAGCCGCCGCCGACGCCATCGTTCCGGTCACGCTTGAGCTCGGCGGAAAATCCCCGCAAATCGTTTTTGACGATGCTGATCTGGACGCTGCCCTACCGTTTCTGGTGAATGCCGGTGTGCAAAACGCGGGGCAAACCTGTTCCGCTTCTTCGCGTATCCTGATG
>CAKZNY010000283.1 GCA_937132145.1 uncultured Paracoccaceae bacterium
GGACACGTGAACCAGACCTTCAACGCCAGGTTCAAGCTCTACAAACGCGCCGTAGTCGGTGATGTTTGTAACGCGGCCAGTGTGAACGGATTGTAGTGGGTAACGTGCTTCGACATCGCCCCAAGGATCGTCTTGCAGCTGTTTCATGCCAAGGCTGATACGCTGGGTTTCCTTGTTGATTTTGACAACCTGAACTTTAACAGTCTCGCCAATTTCAAGGATTTCGGACGGGTGGTTAACACGACGCCAAGCCATGTCGGTGACGTGCAACAGACCGTCAACACCGCCAAGATCAACGAATGCGCCGTAGTCAGTGATGTTTTTGACAACACCTTCAACAACGTCACCTTCGGACAATTTAGCGATAATTTCGGAGCGCTGCTCTGCGCGCGACTCTTCAAGGATTGCACGGCGCGATACAACGATGTTGCCACGACGACGGTCCATTTTCAGAATCTGGAACGGCTGAACAATGTGCATCAATGCAGTCGCATCACGTACAGGGCGAACGTCAACCTGGGAGCCGGGCAAGAACGCAACAGCGCCGCCAAGGTCAACGGTAAAGCCGCCTTTAACACGACCGAAGATCGAACCTTCGACCTGCTCTTCGTTTTCAGCAGCTTTTTCCAGACGGTCCCAAGCTTCTTCACGACGGGCTTTTTCACGGCTGATGATAGCCTCGCCCTTTGCGTTTTCTACGCGGTCCAGGAATACCTCGACAACATCGCCAACGGCGACTTCTGCGGGCTGACCTGGCATAGAGAATTCTTTAAGATCGATACGGCCTTCCATCTTATAGCCGATGTCGATGATGGCCTGTCCGGCTTCAATCGCGATAACAGTGCCTTTAACTACGGAACCTTCTTCGGGGGTTTCCAGCTCGAAGCTCTCGTTCAAAAGGGCTTCAAAATCTTCCATGGATACGGAAGCTGACATATGATGTCTCCTAACAGTGTTTTTTTACGGGCCGCGCGGTTGGTTCCGCCGGTCTTTAGGTGAATGGGTTTGAGGCTGTGGTTTTCAACCTTCCGAGAGGCAGAATTTTCCGCCCTATTCGAATCGTTTTTGTATTAGCGCCAAAGCCTCGGCAACGGCTGCGTCTATAGACAATTTCGGGGTATCTAGCAAGGGCTACCGCCACGCGAGAATTTACCTTATTTCTTGGCCACAATAAACACCGCATCACTGTTTTCCGGCAGCCACTGGTAATCAATCGTAAAACCGGCATTCTTCAGGCTTTGCACCAGCTCCTCAACACTAAAGACCCCAACCAGCGGAAGCAGGCCGAGGCGACTGCCGATCGTCAAACCAAATTGCAGAAACCGGTTCATGGCGCTGATGCAAGACGTGCTCGATACAAAAACACCACCGGGTTTAAGAGTGTCGTATACCGTGGCGATCACCGCCTCTTTATCTTCAAGCAGGTGCAGGATATTGTGGCCCATAATAACATCATAATCGGCCATGCCCTCCGAAAACCCTTCGATATTTGCGCAGGTAAATGTCATATTCGAGACGTTCGCGGCCTCCGCCTTGCCCCGCGCGAATTCGAGCATCTTGGACGACACGTCAATCGCATGAAGATGCTTCACAAACGGCGCGTGGGAAACGGCGGTCGTTCCGGTGCCGCAGCCAAATTCGAGCACCTCCGAGTCAGCCGTAAAATACGTGCGCGTGATTTTCAGTTTTTCGCGGTAGGCATCCTCGTTCGAAACAGGGGATTTTTCATACCTTTTGGCGAATCGGTTCCAGAACTTTTCGGGCCTATACATAGGCATAATGTAAGCGAGAGCAGTGCCCAATTGCAAGTTTTGAAACCTGTCGCTTACTTCAGTCGTGCCCGAATAACCGCAATCGCCTGCTGCACAGCCTCGTCGATGGACAGTGCCGTGGTGTCCAGCAACAGCGCATCATCGGCGGCTTTCATCGGGGCCGTATCCCGGTTCGCGTCCCGCGCATCCCGCGCCTCAAGGTCCGTTAAAACCTGTTCCACCGTCAAGTCCGGCATGGTCACCACAAGTTCCTTATGCCGCCGCGCCGCCCTGATTTCATCGCTGGCGGTAACGTAGATTTTAACCTCCGCATCGGGGCAAATTACTGTGCCGATATCACGCCCATCCAACACCGCGCCACCATCGCGTCGGGCATAGGTTTTCTGAAAATCCAGCAGCGCCGCCCGAACAGCAGGCATCGCCGCAACCTTGCTGGCCGCTTGCCCCGCCATGGCGGTTCGCAAATCATCGCGATCCAGATCGGCTTGCGAAAGGTTGCCCGCCAGCCGTGCAGCAACAGCCGGATCAATAACCCCGCCCCCGATCTCCAACACCTTGACCCCCACCGCGCGATAAAGCGAGCCGGTATCGAGGTAGGAAAACCCGAATTCCTCGGCCACCGCACGGCTGATCGTGCCTTTCCCCGCCGCGGCAGGGCCGTCTATGGCTACTGTGAATTTCATTTAACCATCGTTGTTAAATTCGGGTCATGTTTCTGCGCTTGCGGCAACCCATCCGTTATTTCGTAATAATCGCCCTTATCGGCCACATATATATGCCCAGCGGTTTTCTGGCCCGTCTCCCCATCCAGTGAACCCGCGAAAATCGAGAGGTTATCGCCCGCGCCGTCCCAAAATAAATTTGACCCACAGATCGCACAAAACCCGCGCCGCGCCGTATCCGAGGACTGATACCAAGTCACCGCACCACTAATTCTGATGTGCTCTCGCGCTGCCGAGGTGGCTGCTACGTGATGCCCCGACGTTTTTCGGCATTGCTGACAGTGGCAATTTACGACAGGGCGCAGAGGGCCGTCTACGTCATATCTTATCGCGCCACATAAGCATCCACCCGTTTTCATCGGTTATCCTTTCGAAAACTCGCGCCCAGCCGCTCCATCAGTGGCAGAAAGTCCGGAAAGCTGGTTTCAATCGCTCCCGCATCGTCAATCCCCACAGGTTTTTCCGCAGCCATGCCCAAACACATAAAGCTCATTGCGATGCGGTGGTCCAGATGGGTTTTGCAGGTTGCGCCGCCGGGAAC
>CAKZNY010000284.1 GCA_937132145.1 uncultured Paracoccaceae bacterium
TTGCTTGCATCGGAGAGGACGGCGATACAGGTTCCCTTGTCGGTATTTTATCCTCATGACACAAGCACCCCTGACTGGGATCGCCTAATCCTAAAGGAAAACCCATGCGAAATCAGGCTGTTATCAACTGGATGCTGCTGTTGCTGCTGGGATTGATCTGGGGCAGCTCGTTCCTTGGGGTCAAGCTGTCACTGGGCAGTTTTGGCCCAATCACGGTGGCGGCAATCCGTGTCAGCATCGCTGCGGTTATACTGACCTCCATCAGCTTTTACATGGGGGTCGGGCTGCCGAGTACCGCCACCGCGACAGGCCGAAAAATATGGCGGCACGGGTTTGGCATGGCGATATTCACCAACGCCATCCCGTTCACGCTGCTAAGCTGGGCGCAAATCCACGTCTCGTCGGGCTATGCGGGTATCACCATGGCGGTTGTGCCCCTGCTGGTGCTGCCGCTCTCGCATTTCTTCCTACCGGGCGAGCGCCTAAGCCGCCAGAAAACCCTCGGCTTCGGAGTGGGCTTCATCGGGGTCGTCATTCTGATCGGCCCCGCCCAAATCCTGCAATCCGGTGGTGGCGACATCGAGAACATCGCCCGCATCGCCTGCGTTATCGCCAGCTTCTGCTACGCCATCGGCTCCATCATCACCCGACTTGCCCCGAGCGGCCCGCAAATGGCGTTTAGTTCAGCCGCGTTGATAATGGCCGCCACCATGCTGGTCCCTGCCGCGCTGTTTTTCGGAGGGGTTCCCGCAGTGCCAAGCCAGGCCGCCTTACTCAGCGTTCTGTACCTCGGACTTGTACCGACGGCCTTGGCCACGGTGATCCTCGTCTACGTCATCAAGGCGGCGGGCCCACCTTTCCTTAGCCTCGTTAATTATCAGGTGCCCGTCTGGGCCGTCATCATCGGCATGGTTGTCCTGAACGAGACCCTACCCAGCCAATTCATCTGGGCGCTTGGGTTAATCCTGATCGGCCTTGGCGTTTCCCAAGCCAAAATCTGGCGGTCGCGGCCATGAAATCCGAGTGGGTACCATATTTCCTCGTCGCGTTTCTGGTCATTGTCTGGGGATCGGCTTTCGGGTTAACCACGGTCGCCCTCGAAGCCTTCTCGCCCGTCGAGACTGCTTTCGGGCGCACCGCATTGGCCGCTGTCGTCGTGGCGAGCGTTGCGATTTTCTCAGGCCAAGGTATCCCGAACACGTTGCTGGAATGGCGCTGGTTGTCGCTGCTTGGCATCGTCGGTCTTGCGGCCCCCATCACCCTGTTGTCTTGGGCGCAACTTTCCATCCCCGGCAGCGTTGCCTCGATATTCATCTCGTCGGTGCCGCTGTTCATCCTGCTGGCCACCCGCGTCATCCTGCGTGAACCGGTATCAAAACGCAAATGGATCGGCTTCGCGATCGGTTTCGCCGGACTTGTGTGGCTGGCTGGCCCCGCCGCCATCAGCCAAGTCGGCGCCGAAGGCCAAGCCCGCGCCCAGCTCGCCTGCCTTCTTGTGGCCATGGGCTATGCCAGCGGCGCAATCATCATCAAGGTGATGCCCTCCGTCCCGTCTTTTCGCGCAACAGCGGGCACCATGATTTCAGGCGCGGTATTCCTGCTGCCCTTCGGATACTCGGCCTTTGAAACCGCGCTTGGGGCGCCGACGGTTCCCCTCATCGCGCTGATCGTGCTTGGCATCTTGCCCAGCGGCATCGGCCAAAACATCCGCTATGTCGTCATTAAACGTCGAGGGCCGGTGTTCATGTCTGTGGTTGGGTTCTTGATACCTATATGGGCCGGATTTATCGGATTTTTCATCCTTGACGAACCGATCACCCTGCACGCCGTATCGGCCTATGCCATCATCCTTGGCGGGCTGCTAATCTCGCGTGACCGTGTGAAAAAAGCCTAGGCGAACTTCTCGACCTCGGCGCAAATGTCGGAAATTACCACCTTCAGCAACGCTTCGTCCTCACATTCGCCCATCACCCGCACCAGCGGTTCGGTGCCGGACTTGCGGATCAACAGACGCCCGTTCGCCGCCAAACGGCTTTCACCGTCGCTAATCGCCGCCTGAACCGAGGCCTCGGCCAACGGGTCAGCCCCCGCCTTGAAGCGCACGTTTTGCAGCAGTTGCGGCACGGGTTCGAACACATCCGCCAGCTCGCTAGCCGGTTTGCCTGTCTCCACCATCGTGCTTAAAAACTGCAACGCTGAAATCAAACCGTCACCCGTCGTGCTGTAATCCGTCATGATAATATGGCCGGATTGCTCGCCGCCAAGGTTAAAACCGCCAGCCCGCATCGCCTCGACCACATACCTGTCACCAACGGCTGTGCGCAGCAGGTTCAACCCCAGACTTTCCATATGCCGCTCCAACCCGAGGTTGGACATCACGGTCGACACCAGCGTGCCCCCCGTCAACTTCCCCGAGGCCGCCCAGGTTTGCGCAATCAGCCCCATAATCTGGTCACCGTCCGCCACATTGCCTTTTTCATCGATAATCATCACACGGTCCGCATCCCCGTCGAGACAAATGCCCAGATCGGCCCCCTCGGCCAAAACCCGCGCGGCCGCCATTTCCGTATGGGTGGAACCGCAATCAAGGTTGATGTTAAACCCGTTCGGTTTGACGCCAATGGCAATCACCTCGGCCCCCAGTTCCCACAGAACCTCGGGCGCAACCTTATAAGCCGCGCCATTCGCACAATCGACAACGATCTTCAGGCCGTCCAGCTTGATGCGGCGCGGAATTGTCGTCTTGGCGAACTCCATATAGCGCCCACCCGCATCATCAATCTGCGTCGTGCGCCCGATTTTGTCCGAGGCCGCCAGTTTCAGGTCACCAGCCTCCAGCATTTCCTCAATCGCCATCTCGGCTTCGTCCGACAACTTAAACCCGTCCGGCCCGAAAAACTTGATGCCGTTGTCCTTATACGGGTTGTGCGAAGCCGAAATCATCACCCCCAGATCCGCCCGCATAGAGCGCGTCAGCATCCCCACCGCAGGGGTCGGCACCGGGCCAAGCCGCAGCACATCCATGCCAACAGAATTAAACCCCGCGCTCAGCGCATTCTCCAGCATATAGCCGGATCGCCGCGTATCCTTGCCAATCACAACCCGTGGCTTATCCGTAGTTTTACGAAAATACCGCCCCGTAGCGATGCCCAGCTTCAAAGCCAGTTCAGCGGTCATAGGAAAAGTGTTGGCTTCACCGCGGATGCCATCAGTGCCGAAATACTTGCGTTTCATAAATACTTTAACCTTGTTTCGTAAGCGCCGCGTTCAGCGCAATTGCCTGTTTCGTTTCAGCAATATCATGAACCCGCAGCATCTGCACCCCTTGGTTTAGCGCGTTCAACCCAACGGCGATAGACCCCGCCACGCGGTTGGCCGCATCAGGTGCATTGCCGATGGTCCCGATGAAGCGTTTACGCGAAGCACCCAGCAGGATCGGGCAGCCAAGACCATGGAACAACGCGATACCACGCAGCAGTTCAAGGTTATGCGTTTGGGTTTTCCCAAAGCCAATCCCGACATCAATCATAATCTTGGCGCGCGGTATGCCCCGCCGCCTCGCAGGCCTGAATACGCCCCGCAAGGTAGTCGTACACATCCAGCAACACGTTGTCGTATTCCGGCTTGTCCTGCATGGTTTTGGGGTCGCCCCCCGCATGCATGATGCAAACGCTGGCCCCCAGTTCTGCGGCCGTCGCCAAACTGTCCACGTCATAACTCAACGCCGTGACATCGTTAAAAAGCACCGCTCCGGCTTCAAATGCGGACCTTGCCACAGACGCCTTTCGCGTGTCGATAGACAGCGGCGTTTCCGCGCCCGCCGCACGCAACGCGGCAATCACGGGAGTTGTCCGGCGGGCTTCTTCCACCGCATCAACGAAATCCGCACCGGGTCGAGTGGATTCGCCCCCGATATCAATTATATCCGCTCCGGCAGCGATCATATCTTGTGCGCCGCGCACCGCATCCTCAAACGTATAATGCTGCCCGCCATCGGAAAAACTGTCTGGCGTGGCGTTCAGAATACCCATGATCGAGGGGCGCTGCATATCAACCTCGCAAAACCGCGCGCGTGCAGCGGTCAGGTTTTCCAGAACGCTCGAAGGGATATCCATCGCCGCGACAACGTCCGAGGCTGACCCGCGCGCTATCTGCTCCACATGGGTGAACCACAGATGTCCGCCCGCCACGGGCAACGCTCCGCGTGGCTTGCATTGGTCACTTTGAACGAGAGGGCGGTAATAAACGACTGCCATTAAACGATTTCAGGCGCATCCGCCTTCAGCACCGAAATCGCCAGCCCCTCGCTTTGCAAATCCCCGCGACCACCAACGATCACCAGCCTGCAAGCTGCGAACTGTTCCGCAAACCACATCGCCAAGGCTTCGGGCGTTTCGGCGTCGGCCTCCGGTTGCTCAACCGAATCCAGCACGATTTTAGAGGGCGCCCACACAGACAACTGCCCGTGCTTCATCGCCCAGTCCATTTCTGTGCGGCTGTCCACCACCACGCAGCGTTTGTCCATGCCTGCCAGCACCCACGCGTTTTGTTCAATCGACAACAATCCGATGCGGCGGTCCGCCATTGGGTGGCGCGCGTGCGCCGCAAGCTCGACAGTTTTTTCCACACAAATCACCGCAGGCGCTTCATGCCCCGCAATGACATCCAGCCACGCTGGCAAATTCGGGCCGTGCAACACTTCGTTCGACAGATAAACCACCAACGGATGTGGGGTTTCATCCGTCATCTCTACAGTTTCTACAGGGCGAATTTTCTGCGCGTCCTCGCCGCTTTGCGCCCGCACAATCTCGATCCCCAGCGTGCCCGGAATACGGTCCAGCTTTTCAATCCGCACAAACGCGCGCACCACGCGGCGGTCTTCCAGACACCGCTCGGCGATACGCTCGGCGAGGGTTTCCAGCAGGTTTATGCGTTCAGTTGAAAGCTGCAACTCGATCGCCTCGATAATCGAGTCGTAAGAAATCACCTTGTCCACGTCATCGCTTTGCGCCGCCGTTGTCCCTGCGACCTCCAACACCACGTTGAAACGGATACGCTGCTTCACACCGCGCTCGGCCTGAAATGCTCCGATTTCGACCTCGCGCAGGTAATCCCGCACGGAAATACGGTCCAGCGGATCAGGTCCGCCAGTCGCAGCGGCGCGCACATGCGGCAACTCGAACGCAATCGATGTTTCATCCATAAGCAAATCCCCTCGCTTTTGCCTGTGATAGAATTTTAGCCACTAGCTGGCAAGGTCCGGCACCGACACATTCCCCCGCGCGAGCGGCGCATTAGGCAAATATCGAGCGTACGCGGATACATTTCCGCCAAACAGAATTCCGCCAGTTAATTTCTAATTATAATAGGCTTCGGCGTTATAGAATATATGCTTCCCGATTTGTGCCGTTTTCGTAAAGCTACGCGCCCAGCTGGGACTAACCGAGCTGGCATGGTAATATGTCGCCCCACCCGTCAGCACCCGCGCACGGCCATCAAGCAGCAGTTTTGCCAGCTTGCCGGAACGTGCATATGCAAGTGCTTCGGAAAAATACTCGGCCTTACCATCGCAGTTATACGAGAACTGGCACTTGTTCAGGCGTGGCGCACCTTGGCCAACAACGCCGCAAACCGAATTCGGAAATTTTTGCGAATCCACACGGTTCAAAATAACCTCGCCAACGGCGAACTGCCCTTCAAGGGTTTCGCTACGGGCCTCGAAGTAAAGCGCCTCGGTCAGGCACTGCCAGCTTCGACCGCCATAAGCGGCTGGCATGGAATCCAGAACCGCAACCGTGAAACCGGCGACGGTCTGCGCTCCAAGATCAACGGAGATCGCCCCGCTTTGGGCCGCAGATGCCAGCGCATTGGACGCATTGTCTTCCCTCGCCCCGGCACCAATACTTAGTCCGAAAATCGAAAACGAACTCATGCGAGTATCCGCGCCAGCAGGTTTGGCCACCCGCAACCCGCCAAGTTCCGCCAGACGGTCCGAGCTAAGCGCGCTGACCGCAGCTTTTTCCTGCGTCATCATGCTCATGATCTGGTTAAGGGCTTGCTGGTGCGGGTCAGGGGAAATTTCGGCGTCCGACAGTTCAGCATTGGCCACGCTAAAAGCAAAGAACATAACCGCGACAGCGCACAGCGTTCCAATCCACACCCGGCTTACGCCGTGCGAAAATCGCGTGCTCGTCACTATGGCCATCGGTCACCTCATATCGAAAACAACCATCTGGCTGCTGAAAACCTTAACCCCACCACAAAGTCAGAGGCTGATAAATAGCCTGAATCCGTGGCGAGTCCAGAAATAACAGGATTTCTGAATCCTCGGTCGTCCCTTAGATGGGACAGCAAGTTTCAAAAACAAGGCGAATCAGCTTTTTTATATGGAATTCATCGCATCTTGCGAAAACATGCACAATTCGAACTAAATTCGGGTGTGCGCTGGGCAGGCTCCGAATCCTGTAGCTAATCCTGCGAATCGCCCTGTGATTCTAGCTTTCCGCCAGAATACTGGCCTGCGCCGCCGCCAACCGCGCGATGGGTACACGGAACGGCGAGCACGACACATAATCGAACCCCGCCAGCTTGCAGAACCGAATCGAGGCCGGATCCCCGCCATGTTCCCCGCACAGCCCTAACACCAGATCGCTATTTGCCTCGCGGCCCCGTTTGGCGGCCATCAGCAACAGCTCTCCGACGCCTTCAAGGTCTAGCGTGTGAAACGGGTCTTCGTCGAACACCCCGAGGTTGATATAGTCGCGCATGAACCGCCCCGCATCGTCGCGCGACAGCCCGTATGTCATCTGGGTCAGATCGTTGGTTCCAAAGCTAAGGAACGCGCTGTTTTGCGCCAAATCCCCCGCCCTAAGCGCGGCACGTGGCGTTTCCACCATCACGCCCAGCTTGAACTTCAGCGCGACATTGTTTTCCATCCGCACCTCTTCGGCGATGCGATCAACGCTGCGCTTGACCAATTCCACCTCGCGGTTAGCGGAAACCAGCGGGATCATCACCTCTGGCACGACCTCCTCGCCGGAAGTTTTGCTAACCTCGACGGCAGCCTCGAAAATCGCACGGGCCTGCATTTCGTAAATCTCGGGCATGGTCACACCGAGGCGCACGCCGCGCATACCCAGCATCGGATTGAACTCTTTCAAATCGTCGGCACGCGCGATGACCTGACTGACGGGGATGCCCATCGCCTCGGCCAAATCCTGCATTTCTTCGCGCGAATGGGGTAGAAATTCGTGCAAAGGCGGGTCCAGAAGGCGGATGGTTACGGGCAGCCCGCGCATGATTTCGAACAGCTCGACAAAGTCGCTGCGCTGCATGGGCAATAGGCGATCAAGGGCGGCGCGGCGCTCGGATTCGCAAGTAGCAAGGATCATTTCGCGCATCACGGTGATGCGGTCCTCCTCGAAAAACATGTGTTCGGTGCGGCACAGGCCAATGCCATCCGCCTTGAAATTCCGCGCCACACGGGCATCCATCGGCGTGTCGGCATTGGCCCGCACCCCCATTGTGCGGGTTTCATCGGCCCATTCCATGATGGTCAGAAACGCCCCGCCCAACTCTGGCTGGATCATCTTTGGCGCGCCGATCAAGGCCTGCCCGCGCGTGCCATCAAGGGTAATCACGTCGCCTGCACGAAACACCTGCCCGTCCAGCGTCGTGATGGTACGCTTCTGCAAGTTCAGCTTCAAATCCCCCGCACCCACGACGCAAGGCAGCCCCAATCCACGCGCAATCACCGCTGCGTGGCTGGTCATTCCGCCGCGCACAGTCAAAACGCCCGCCGCGGAATGCATACCGCGAATATCCTCGGGCGAGGTTTCAATCCGCACCAGAATACACGGTTCTTCCCGCGCCTCGGACGCCATCGCCGCCTCTGGCGAGAACACAATTTTGCCCGTCGCAGCCCCCGGACTCGCCGGTAAACCAGTGCCAAAAACATTGCGCGTGGCGCGTGGGTCGATCTGCGGATGCAGGTGTTCGACCAGATTACGCGGCTCGATCCGCAGCAAGGCCTCGTTCCGGGTGATGGCTTTTTGATCGGCCAAATCGACGGCAATCTGCAACGATGCACGGGCCGAACGCTTGGCGGGCGTGGCGTCCAGCAGATACACCTCGCCATTTTCAACGGTAAACTCGAACTGGAAAGCATCACCCATACCAGCCGCAGCCGTGGCCCCGATATCCTTCAGACGCTCGATAACCTTGGGCGATATTTCCTCTAGCGAGAGCGCAGTTTGCCCCGCCGCGCGCCGCTCCACTTTGGTAATCATATGCGGCGTGCGCAGCCCCATCAGCGCGTCCTGCCCTTGCGATTCAGGCAAGTACCGCCCCCAAATCCGCGGACGTCCGGTCTTTTCGTCCACCATTTGCACAAAGCCCGAGCCACTGTTTTCCCCGATCCCCAGCGCCATCTTCTGCACCACAATCGACAGCCCCGCATCCTCCGGCGCCCCCTTGGCGCGGCGCAATATCTTGGCCGTCGGCCCGTTCCACGACTTCGCCATGGAGCGGATCACCCCGTGAAGTTGCGCCCTCGGGTCTTGCGGAAAAGGCGCGCCGACCTCCGCCTCGTAAAGAACCTTGCACTTGGCCAGCATGGAACTCAGGTCCGCGTCGGAAAGCTCCTCCTCGCCGTCCACATCGCCCTGCTTCAACTGGTCGTAGAGGTTTTCGAAATATTCCGGGTCCAGATGCTCGACACTCACCGCGTAGCTCTGGATGAAACGGCGGTACAGGTCCATGGCCCCATGCACCCCGATCTTGCGGCTTTGAGCTATAACGAATTCATCCGTCATCCCGATATTCAGGATCGCATTTGGCCCACCCCAATCGAGGTTCTCGGGGCTGGAACGCACAGAAAGCAATCCGCCCGAGGTCAACTCTTTAGGCAATTCGGGAACAGGTTCGCCGTTCGCAATGGCCCGAACCGTCGCGCTAGACAGGATCAATCCGTCGGGCACAGGCAGGCCGAGCTTGACCATCAACGCCAACCGCGCGCCCCTTGCGCCAAATGTCTTGGCCAAGACCTCGGATTCCGAATTTAAACGAATGCTCATAGCTGCTCCTGCATATCTTGCAGTGCAGCATAGCTATGCGTTCGGGTTTGGCAATTGGAACCTTGCGAGGTTACCCCTTCAGTGCAGAAAATATCGCGCCCTTGTGCATTACAACCCGAATCCGGTTCAGCAGACACAAACGGTTACGCCGCACAATCGGGCTGTCGGCGTTCACCTGCGTGCTGTCAAAAAACGCATCAATCGGGGCGCGAAGGTTGGCCATGGCGGCCATAGCCGCCGCGAAATCCTCGGCCTCAATGGCCGTGGAGATCGCCCCCTCCCCCACATCAAGCGCCCCAAACAAGGCTTTTTCCTCATCGCTCTCGGCATAGCCGATTTCCGGCTCCCCCTCGTAAGAAACCCCGTCTTTCTTCTCCTCCGCCGCCAGAATGTTGTTGGCCCGTTTATACCCCTGCAACAGGTTCACCCCGTCGTCGGTATTCACAAACGCTTGGAGAGCCTTGGCACGCTTAACGAGCAACGTAAGGTCATCATTGTTCGGCATCGCCAGACAAGCATCAATAACATCATGCGTGACGCCTTGATCTTTAAGGTAGACTTTTAGGCGATCGTGAAAGAAGGCGAGGAGGTTGGTGTCACTGCCTGAAACCTTACTCTTATCCATAACACCATCGACCCCTA
>CAKZNY010000285.1 GCA_937132145.1 uncultured Paracoccaceae bacterium
GAGTAGGCATCAAAATCCCCCTCCAACCAGATGCCGGCGTTATTCACCAACCCCCATAGCGGGCCGTGGTCCTGCGCGATCTGCGCACAAACGCGGGTCACCGCGCCACTGTCCGCCACATCCAGTGCATATCCAGCCACATCTTTTTCAGCCGCCAAATCCCGCACCTTATCCGCATTCCGCGCGGTTAAAACCGGTGTGTACCCTGCGTCCAGCAAGCGGTCGATCAAGGCCAACCCTATGCCGCTGGTGGCACCTGTCACCAATACTGTTTTGCTGTTCATGCGCGAATCCCCTTACCGCACGGAACCACATCTCGCCGCGCATGGGTATCCATAACCGCCAGAATTCATGCGCCTTATAGGATTGACGCAAATCACGGCTTTGCGTATTATGCATTGTGTGGCGCTTTGTAAGACTGGATTGCGGGCCACGTTAAATATTCCGCTAAAGAGGTCGAGGCCCAGCAAGCCCCGATCAGGGTGTAACGAAAGGGCCGGAAATTCCGGAAAAAATTATGACTGATACATGGAAAACACGCACTAAACTTGTGCATGAAGGAACACGGCGTAGCCAGTATGGCGAGGTCTCCGAGGCGATCTTCCTGACCCAAGGCTACGTCTATCCCAGCGCCGAAGCGGCCGAGGCACGCTTTATCGAGCGCGGCGACGACGAATACATCTATTCGCGCTACGCCAACCCCACCGTGTCAATGTTCGAAGACCGGATCGCGGCTCTTGAGGGGGCCGAAGACGCTTTCGCCACCGCCACAGGCATGGCCGCCGTCAACGGCGCGTTGTTCTGCCAGTTGAAATCGGGCGATCATGTGGTTTCCTCAAAAGCGCTGTTCGGGTCCTGCCTGTTCATCCTTGAAAACCTGCTGCCAAGCTTCGGTGTCGATGTAACCTTTGTCGAGGGTACCGACCTCGCCGCATGGAAAGCCGCCATGCGCCCGAACACCAAACTTACGTTTGTCGAGGCGATCTCCAACCCGACGCTTGAGGTTGTAGACATCTCCGGCATTGCGGAAATCACCCACGCAGCGGGCGCGATTTTTGTTGTGGATAACGTATTTGCCACCCCGATTTTTCAGCGAACACTGGAACTCGGCGCAGATATCGTGGTTTATTCCGCCACCAAACACATCGACGGGCAGGGGCGTTGCCTTGGCGGTGTTGTGCTGGGCACCAAAGAATTCATCCGTGGCGATTTCGAGACATATCTGAAGCACACCGGCGGCGCGCTTAGTCCGTTTAATGCGTGGGTCATGCTGAAAGGGTTGGAGACGCTAGACCTGCGTTGTCGCGCCCAAGCCGAAAGTGCTTTGAGCATTGCCAAGGCGCTGGAAGGGCATTCAGCCCTGAACAACACCATTTTCCCCGGCCTTGAAAGCCATCCGCAATACGCGCTGGCCTCCAAACAGATGTCGGCGGGCGGGACGGTGCTGTCGATTGACATCAAAGGAGGGCAGGTGGCGACGTTCAAGTTTCTTAACGCGTTGAAGATTATCCTGTTGTCCAACAATCTGGGTGACGCCAAAAGTCTGGTGACCCATCCGGCAACCACGACGCATCAGCGCCTTTCGCCCGAGATGCGGGCCGATCTGGGGATTACAGACGGGTTGGTGCGAATTTCGATCGGGTTAGAGGATGCGGGTGATTTATTAACTGACATCCTGCAAGCTTTGGATGCCATTACGTGAATCAACCTTAGGGGTATCTAATGTAAGATAACTCGCGTAAGTTAACACTTTGTTAACAATTTCCTGAAAAGGTAAAAATTATGTTAACAATAGGGGACGATCTGGCAGATGACTTGTAATTGGAGCGATTCCCCCCAAGTTTGCTTTGATAGGAGAGATGCACGTGAATGTTTACGACCCGGAAATAAAAACAAAAGACGTCTCCACTGTGGTGGAGCGCCCCACACGCCATGAAGCCGAAGACGCGGTGCGGACATTGTTGCGATGGGCGGGCGACGACCCGAGCCGCGAAGGTCTGCTGGATACGCCAAAACGCGTGACCAAAGCCTATAGCGATTGGTTCCGTGGCTACAGTGAAGACCCTGTCGCCATGCTTCAACGTACATTCGGCGAGACCGAGGGTTATGACGAAATGGTTGTCCTGCGTGACATTCGCTTCGAATCCTATTGTGAACACCACATGGCCCCGATCATCGGCGTGGTCCACATCGGCTATATCCCGACGGAACGCGTGGTTGGCATCTCCAAGCTGGCCCGTGTCGTCGATGCGTTCGCCAAGCGCCTTCAGGTGCAGGAAAAGATGACCGCCCAGATCGCGAATGCTCTGTTTGATACGTTAAAACCCAAAGGCGTGGCCGTTGTGATCGAAGGGGAGCATCACTGCATGTCCACCCGCGGCGTCCATAAGCCGGGCGTTACGATGGTGACCAGCACTATGCTCGGCGATTTCCGTGAAGACAAAGATATTCGCAGGGAATTTCTGGCCACAATCGGCAACCCGACAAACCGGGGCAGCTAAACCAACGACCGGCAGGGTAAGCTTGCCGGTTTTATTTCGCCTATTTACATGCTGTATACATATAATGTAGAATGCATGTATGAAAATCATCCCCGAGAAGCAATTACAATACTGGATCAACCGCCTGGGCTTTGTGCTGCGGCGCGATTTGCAAGACCGTTTCCGCAAAAACGGCATCAAGATGGGGGCGGAGGAGTGGGCGGTTCTATTACTGCTCTGGCAGGAAGACAGCCAAACCCCCGGCGTACTGGCGCTTCGTACAGTCAAGGACCAGACGACGCTGACAAGGCTTCTCGACGGGATGGAGCGCAAGGGGTTGGTCGCGCGCGAACCCGATAAAGAAGACCGCCGCCGTGTGCGCGTTAACCTGACCGCCAAGGGGCGGGGGATGCAGGCCACGCTGGTGCCTCTGGCGGCAGGTTTGATCGAACAAAGCCAGCGCGGGATCAGTGTTGAGGACTTGCAAACCACCCGTCGTGTGTTGCGACAAATGACCGAAAACATGTTAACCAAAGGGGATTGAAAATGACCGATTATAACTATGATAACTTTTCCGCAGGCAACTACACGCTAGACGATTTTCAAGGACCGACCGCGGGCCGCAAAGCGCTGGATTTCCCGATGCAAACGACGGACGGTGACCAACGCCAACTGCTGGATTTCGACGGGGATTTTCTGGTGTTGGAGATGGCTTCAATCACCTGCCCGCTGTACCAAAGCCGCCGCGGCAAGATGAAAACCTTAACCGGAAAATACCCCGATACCAGCTTCACAATCATGTATGTCCGCGAAGCCCACCCCGGCAAAATCCGCCCGAAACACATCGATGCGAAGGGAAAACTGTCCAACGCCCGTGCGTTGCAATTCGAGGACGGCGAGGGCCGCACAATCCTGATCGACGATCTGGACGGGCACGCCCATGTCGCTTATGGCAGCTTTCCAAATGCCGTGTTTATCATCAACAAAAACCACTGCGTCGTGTATTATTCCGACTGGAACAACCCAACCGCCACCGGCCGCGCGCTGGCCAACCTGAAGGCAGGAAAACCCGCGTCGGGAATGGGCCTGTTCCTGCCCGCAATCCCCGCGATAGGCTTGGTAACCCTGAAAAATGCCGGCAAAGGAGCGGGTATAGATTTCGCGCGCAGTTTTCCGAGTTTGGTCTGGGAAAACCTGATAAAACGCAACTTGCGACTACTTACGGGCCGTAAATCGAGCATCACCCCCGACGCGAAGTGTTAAGCGATAGGTAAATGGTGCGTGAAATCCCAAGGCACTCCCGCCCGTCAGGGCATCGATTTGCACGCAAATCGACCCCCCTCCCGTTGGGCGAGGCCTCGCCTTCGGCTCGGCGGTATCTATCAGACTTGACAGTTTGACCCCCACAGGCCAAGCCTTGGTTTATGATCGATTTAAGACCAGTCGGATATATTATTGGCCTTTTGGTCGGCGTGTTGGGCCTAACGATGTTGGTCCCTTTCGGTGTCGATTACCTGTACGGAAACCCTGGCGCAGGGAACTTTGCCCTAAGCGCCATGATCACCGTTGTGGCGGGCGGCCTGATGGCATTGGCCACCGCGAACGCCTCGCTTAAGGCGTTAACCATCCAGCAGACGTTCCTGTTAACCACCCTAAGCTGGCTGGTACTGCCCGTCTTCGGCGCGTTACCGTTCTGGCTAGGCGAACCAAACGCCAGCTACACGGATGCGTTTTTCGAGGCTATGTCCGGCCTGACCACCACCGGTTCCACCGTTTTCACCCAGCTAGAGAACATGCCCGAGGGCACGTTGTTGTGGCGCGGTTTGATGCAATGGTTCGGCGGCGTTGGTATCATCGTTGTGGCCATGGCATTTTTGCCCGCGATGAAAGTCGGAGGGATGCAGTTTTTCCGCTCCGAAGGCTTTGATACGATGGGTAAAGTTCTGCCACAGGCGGCGAAGATAGCCAGCTCCATTGCCGTGATTTATCTTGTTCTCACGATAGCCGCCGTAATCAGCTATAGCATGGTTGGAATGGAATTCTTTGATGCCGTGGTTCATTCGATGACGACAGTATCTACGGGTGGGTTTGCAAATAGCGATGCCTCCTTCGGGGCTTACAAAGGGGCACCGGAGTATGTCGCCACCGTGTTTATGCTGCTCGCGAGCCTGCCCTTTGTGAGGTATGTTCAACTATTGAACGGCAGCGCCCAGCCAATTTGGCGAGATTCGCAGATACGGGCGTTCTTGATTCTTGTTGCTCTGCTTGTCGGGGTGATGGCGGCTTTTCAGATGTTGAAAGGCGGGTTCGGCACCGAGGTGTCTATACGCGAGTCCCTGTTCAACATTTCCTCGATTTTATCAGGCACAGGGTATTCCAGTGTGGATTATCAGCTGTGGGGTGCGTTTCCTGTCATGCTGTTCTTCCTGATGGGGCTGATCGGAGGCTGCGCGGGGTCTACTTCTTGTTCCGTCAAAATATTCCGTTTCCAGCTTCTGTTCGCAGCGATCCGTAGTCAAATCCAGAAAATCCACAGCCCCAGCGGCGTGTTTATCCCGCGCTACCAAGGCCGTCGTGTGGGTGAGGATGTTATGAGCTCGGTCACCGCGTTTTTCATCGCTTTCATGCTGACGCTGGCGGCCTTGGCGATCATCCTTGGTCTGTTGGGGCTGGATGCGGTGACCGCGATTTCCGGCGCGGCGACCGCTTTGGCCAACGTCGGTCCGGGGCTAGGCGACCAGATCGGCCCGTCGGGCAATTTCGCGGGGCTACCGGACACCGCCAAATGGGTTCTAAGCGCTGCGATGTTGATTGGACGGTTAGAGTTGATGGCCGTTTACGTGCTGTTCACAACCGCCTTCTGGCGGAACTGATGGTGGGCGATTCCCTTGATCCAGAGGATTGGGATGCCTTGCGCGCGGCGGCCCACGACATGCTGGAAGCCGCCCTTAACAAAATGCAAACGGCCAGCGAGGGCCGCGTCTGGACTCCGCTTCCAGAGGATATTAAGCAATCCTTAACCACCGAACTTCCCCGCGAGGGTATCGGTATCGCGCGGACGCAACAGGCCGTTCAGGCCCTGTTGCCTTATGGTGTTGGTAACACACACCCTCGATTTTTCGGTTGGGTCCACGGGGCGGGCACGCCTGGCGGCATGGTTGCTGATATCGCCGCCGCTGCGATGAACGCCAACCTTGGCGGGCGGGATCACGGGGCTATTTATGTCGAGGATCAGGTCGTTGCATGGGTGCGGGAGCTGTTTGACTTTCCAACGGGTTCCAGCGGTCTGGTTGTTTCGGGCACCTCGATGGCGACTGTGGTGGCGTTGAAGGTCGCGCGCGATGTTAAGCTGGCGTTTGCCAATCAGCGCGGCGGGTTGGGGGCGGTTGAGCTGGTTGGATACACCTCGGTTCAGACGCATAATTGCGTGGCCCGTGCCTTCGATCTGTTGGGGCTGGGCACGGATGCGCTGCGCCTGATCGGGGTCGATGAAAACTTCGAAATGGATATTGCCGCGTTAAAATCCGCGATAGCCGCTGATAAAGCCGCCGGAAAAGTGCCGTTTTGCATTGTCGGAACGGCGGGTAGCGTGAATGTCGGGGCGATTGATGATCTGGACGCGATTGCCGATATCGCAAAGGCCGAGGACATCTGGTTTCACATCGATGGGGCGTTCGGGGCGAGCCTGATGTTGTCCGAAAGTATGCGCCCACGCCTTAACGGTATCACCCGCGCGGATTCGCTGGCGTTTGATTTTCACAAATGGTGGCACGTCAATTATGCGGTGGGCTTTGTGCTAATTCGCCACGGCGCGGACCATTTACGCAGTTTCACCATGCAGGCCGAATATCTGGCAGGACAAAAGCGCGGGCTGGCGGCGGGTGGGCCGTGGGCAACGGATTACGGGCCGGAATTGTCGCGGGGGTTTCGGGCGTTGAAAGTCTGGACGGTGTTGAAGGAACACGGAGCCGACAAACTGGGTGCCTCCATCAACCAGAATTGCGAATTGGCGCAGTATCTGGGGCAGGCCGTCATCGCGGCCCCACAATTGGAGCTATGTGCGCCCGTCGCACTGAACATCGTATGTTTCGCCTATAAATCCAGCCGCGCCGACATAAACGACGAAATCGTGATGGAGTTGCAGATGCGCGGAATCGCGGCCCCCTCGACCACGATTATTAACGGCCGCACGGTCATTCGGGTTTGCATCGCCAATCACCGCACCACACAGGCCGATATTGATCTGACCTTGGCCGAAATACTGAACATCGGCCTCGAGATGTCCAATTGACCCTCAGGGCTGCATTCCGTATTGAGGCCACAACAGATTGCCAACATATCCGAGGCCGCTATGAACACCGAATTTGAAGGTACACCCCGTTCCTTTCAGGAGATAATCCTGCGGCTCCAGAATTACTGGGCTGCGAAGGGCTGCGCGATCCTGCAACCCTACGATATGGAGGTGGGGGCCGGTACGTTTCACCCCGCCACCACGTTGCGATCTTTGGGGCCAAAGCCGTGGGCGGTTGCTTATGTGCAGCCCTCGCGCCGGCCAACGGACGGGCGGTACGGCGAGAATCCTAATCGCCTTCAGCATTATTACCAGTTTCAGGTCATCATCAAACCAAGTCCGCCGGATTTGCAGGAGCTGTATCTTGGCTCGCTTGAGGCGATCGGGATTGATATGGATTTGCACGACATCCGCTTTGTGGAAGACGACTGGGAATCCCCGACGCTGGGTGCATGGGGGCTGGGCTGGGAGGTCTGGTGTGACGGTATGGAAGTCAGCCAGTTCACCTATTTCCAGCAAGTCGGCGGGCAGGATTGCAACCCCGTTTCGGGCGAGCTGACCTACGGGTTGGAGCGCCTTGCGATGTATGTTCTGGGCGTCGATCACGTTATGGACATGCCGTTCAACGACCCGCAATCGCCAACCGCGTTGACCTACGGTGATATATTCTTGCAAACGGAGCAGGAATACTCGCGCTGGAATTTCGATGTGGCCGACACCGACATCCTGTTAAAACATTTCGAGGATGCGGAGGCTGAATGCGCCCGTATTCTGGCGGCTCCGGCGGTGGACCCCAAGACAGGGCGCGAGATTATTATGGTGCATCCGGCTTATGATCAGGTGATCAAGGCCAGCCATGCGTTCAACCTTTTGGACGCGCGCGGGGTGATTTCTGTGACCGAGCGCCAAGCCTATATCGGGCGGGTGCGGGCGTTAACCAAATCTTGCGCGGAAGCGTTTGTACTTACAACTGGAGGTCGGGCATGAGCGGCAAGACATTGATAATCGGCTTCGCTGTTTTCCTCGTGATTTTCGGCGCGGGTCTCTATTACTCGCTGGTCTATGCGTATTACGAAACGGTAGACGGCGTGACGGAGGTTATGGTGCAGGAGCGCACGATCACCGTCACAGATTACGAGGGCATTGATGCGACAAGTTCCGGCTTGAAGCTGCGCGGGTGTTTCACCGTGACCCCTTCGGATTTCGAGGGTTTGGCTATGGACGTCAAAGCGATCCCGCTGTCCGCGCCAAAATGGTTTGATTGTTTTGATGTCGAAGAACTTCATAAGGACCTCAACGCGGGGCGGGCGCTGGCCTATCTTGCGGTGGAAAATGAAAAAGACGGAATTGATCGTGTGATCGCGGTTTATCCCGATGGGCGCGCCTATCAGTGGCGTCAATTGAACGAAAAATATCAGGATTAATCATGGCCGACCTTCTGCTTGAAATCTTCTCCGAGGAAATCCCTGCGCGGATGCAAAAGCGTGCGGCTGCGGATCTAAAGAGGCTAATAACCGACGGCATGGTCGAGGCGGGGATCACGTACGAGAGCGCGGCGGCGTTCGCGACCCCTCGGCGGTTGTGTTTGAGCGTTGTGGGGGTGGTGGATGAATCGCCCACCCTACGGGAGGAACGTAAAGGGCCGCGTGTGGATGCTCCGGAGAAGGCAATCGCGGGGTTTTTGCGCGGGGCTGGCTTGACGTTGGAGGATTTGACGGTTCGCGAGGACAAAAAGGGTCAGTATTACGTGGCGGTGATCGAAAAACCGGGGCGGATGGCTAGTGATGTTATCGCCGAGGTGATCGAGACGACTATTCGCAAGTTCCCGTGGCCAAAGTCGATGCGTTGGGGGACCGGTTCTTTGCGCTGGGTGCGGCCTATGCATTCGATTTTGAGTATTTTATGCAAAGAAGAAGGGGCGGAAGTTGTGCCGGTCAACATCGACGGGATTGTGTCGGGGGACACGACCGAGGGGCATCGCTTTATGGGGAACGGGCGATTTGCGGTGACCTCGTTCGAGGATTACGAGGCTAAGTTGAAGGCGGCGGGCGTGATTTTGAACGCCGAGGACCGTGCAGAGACGATTTGGGCGGATGCGGTTAATCTGGCGTTTGCGCAGGGGCTTGAGGTGGTCGAGGATGCCGGTTTGCTGGCCGAGGTGGCGGGGCTGGTCGAGTGGCCTGTCGTGCTGATCGGCGATATTGCCGAGGATTTCATGGGGTTGCCGCCGGAGGTTTTGCAGACTTCTATGCGCGAACATCAGAAATTCTTCTCTGTGCGGAATGCTAAAACGGGGCGGATCGAGAAGTTTATAACTGTGGCGAACCGCGAGACGGCGGATAATGGTGCGACTATTCTGGCGGGTAACCAGAAGGTGCTGTTTGCGCGCCTTTCGGACGCGAAGTTCTTCTGGGAAAACGATCTGCGGGTGTCGCTGGATGATATGGCGGCCAAGCTGGAAAATGTGACGTTCCATAACAAGCTGGGGACGCAGGCCGAACGGGTTTCGCGCATTGCTGCATTGGCGCGCGAGATTGCGCCGATGGTTGGGGCGGACGCGGATTTGGCCGAGCAGGCCGCGCGGATTGCCAAGGCGGATTTGTCGTCTGAGATGGTTTACGAGTTCCCCGAACTTCAAGGGTTGATGGGGCGGTATTACGCGCAGGCCGCTGGTCTGCCGCAGGAAGTGGCGAATGCTTGCGAGATGCATTATTCGCCGCTGGGGCCATCGGATGATGTGCCGAGCGAGCCGGTTTCGGTGGCTGTGGCGCTGGCCGACAAGATTGATATGCTGACGGGGTTCTGGGCGATTGACGAGAAGCCGACGGGGTCGAAAGACCCGTTTGCGCTGCGGCGGGCAGCGCTGGGGGTTATTCGTTTGATTTTGGAGAATGATTTGCGCGAGGATACACTGGCAAGAATTATTCAAGCGT
>CAKZNY010000286.1 GCA_937132145.1 uncultured Paracoccaceae bacterium
GTGGCGACATCCAGCGTCGCAAATAGTGACGTTGTGCCTTGGCGAATATAAGTATGGGTCCGGCGCTCTGCCACGTCTAGCATCATTGGCAGAACCGGTTGCTCGCCCTTCTCGGCGAATGTTCCATTCGTCTGTCAGGCAGCGGATTAATGGGCAATTTGAAGGTCTCGGCACGATGTGGCTGCAGCCCGAATGCACCCCAAATACGCCGGATCGTGGTATGGGACAGGCCCGTCTCGCTCGCCATGGAGCGGATCGACCAGTGGGTGGCGTCCTTTGGTTTTGAATGCAGGGTGCACGCAATTACGGCTGCAACCTGATCGTCAGACACCGTGCGCGGCCGCCCTAGCCGGTATTCGCCCGTCGATACGATCTCGCATGAACCTGCGTCGCCATGTGCCAACGATATGTTCATGAACGTTCATCTGGCGCGCAACTTCCTTGCTCTCAAGCGTCCTCGGCGCAACAGCAAAATCATCCTGCAACGGTCTGATAATGACCGGGGAGCCCGGTGTCGCCTGACCTGACTTTCCAGAAAACGGCGCTCATCATCATTTAGAACCACAACATCAGCCAATCGACCCACCATCGTAAAAATCTCCAAAAACCATAGCTTACAATGATACGTATTATAGTTCCAGGTGACTAGGGCGTATTACAATAACTGTGCTGAGGGGGCACTGTTGTTAAATCTCCACTCACATTCCTTCAAGAATAGCCCAAAATGCTCCTTTGGGACATCCCGCTGCCTGACAGGATAATGCGTAGCATTGACCGAGAAGGGTTGAATTTGCGCATATGACGCTTGGCTCTCCTCTCGGTGATGTAAACATCACCTGCCGGGCAGCGGGTTCCAGAAATTCTCGATACCATTTATGTGGTTGTGGCGGTCAGCGAAGAGCTTAGAATGATTGATCCTAAAGTGGTGGAAATCCGAAACATCTAGCCTGTTGTAGCCCTGCCAGCAGTCGGTGTAGACGATTGAATCGGGGATTACCTTGCGCTTGATGATTGGCAGCAATGTCGCCCCGGATGCGTCTGGAATAATCTTGGTGTAGACCTTCCCGCCCCTGTTTAACAAGCCAAAAACAGGCACCTTGCCGGCAGCACCACGCCCACGTTTACCTTTCCTCTTGCCGCCGAAATAGCTTTCATCCATTGACCGGCAGGTGATGCCTGCATCACCGAGAGGGGGCTTCGATTTCGCCGCCAAACATGGCCTCACTTTCGGCCTCCAGTTCATAAGCAATAATCTCGCGCAGGCGCAGGAAATAGAAGGCAGCAGTGTTGCGGTGCACCCCGCAGAGGCTGGCCGCCGTTCGTGCCGTGGTTCCGGCCACGAAATGCTCAATCAGGCGGGCTTGTTTATGTTTGCTTAAACGACTCTTTCTCATACGTCCCATAATAACCTCAAAGTTGGTTATCTAGGGTCTGTGGACAATTAGGATTCCCAAAACGGTTGTAATGTGATTCAAGCTTCCAAAAGAGGAGGCGAAACATGCGACCAGAGCGCTTTATGATTAGTGACCGAAGCTGGGCAATTATTGAACCACTTGTTCCCGGCACAGCCCGGAGTTGTGGCGTAACTGCGAAAGATACGCGCTTGTTCCTGGAGGCGGTTTCGCGCTGACCGACAGGGTATGTTTACATGCCCGAAAGGTTGGAAAGTGCGCGTTGGCGGCCCCTGGCGCGATTTGCCGCCGGGTTTCGGGTCATGGAACAGCATTTTTCGGCGGTTCCGACGATGGGCGCAACGCGGTGTTTTTGAACGGATATTTCAGGCAACTACAGAGGATGCCGACTTTGAATACATCCTCATCGACGGTACAATCATCAGCGTGCACCAAAAGGCAAGCGGCGCAAAAGGGGGACTCTCCATCAGGCTATCGGGCGCTCAAAAGGCGGCCTGACCACCAAGGTTCTTGCTCTTACCGACGCGCTTGGCAATCTTGTCCGGTTCAAATTGATGCCCGGCCAGCGAAGCGAAATCACCGGCGTAGCAGAGCTTATTGATGGCTTGGAATTTGATGCGTTGATGGCGGACAAGGCATTTGACGCGGATAATCTACGCCAGATATTGCGAGAAAAAGAAGCCGAAGCTGTCATCCCTGCAAAACGAAATAGAAAAATCCACATCCCGCATGATGTCGAAGCATACAAGTGGCGGCACCTGATCGAGAACTACTTCAGCAAAATCAAGGAGTTCAGGGGGGTGAATACCCGATACGACAAAACGGACACAAGCTACGAAGCCACGTGGCACATCGCAGCAACCATCATCGCCTTACGCTAATTGTCCACAGACCCTAGTTGATCTGGGCATAATACGCAGTTTTCCGCATGGACAGTTGCTGACATTTCCGTAAAATGCAGCGTAACGAATTGAGAGGTGAAACATGCGCAGACCGGTTGTCGGCATTATCGGAAACGCTCATTTGGTTGGCGATCAATACACCGTGCAAGGCGTCGGGTTAATGAACCTTGACGCTGTTGGCGTTGTGACAGACGCTGTGCCGATCATCATTCCAGCACTTCCCTCCATTGGGTCAATCGAGGAGATCGTGTCGATCTGCGACGGTTTTGTCTTTACGGGCGGGCGTCCCAACGTTCATCCCAAGCACTACGGCGAAGAAGCCACCGAGGCGCATGGGCAATTTGACTTAGACCGTGACGCCCTGACATTGCCGCTAATTCGGGAATGTGTGGCAAAATCCATCCCGATATTGGGGATTTGCCGTGGTTTCCAAGAATTCAATGTTGCTTTTGGCGGTACTTTGCACCCTGAAATTCGCGATTTACCCGGTAGAATGAACCACAGAATGCCCCCGGACGGGACGATCGAAGAGAAATTCGAGCATCGTCACACCGTGGCCTTAACGCCGGATGGAAAGTTCGCGCAGATATTTGGTAGCGACGAAATTCTGGTCAATTCGCTGCATGGTCAAGGCATCTGCATTCCGGGCGAACGCGTGTTTGTTGATGGCCGCGCGCAAGACAACACCCCCGAGGCTATTTATATCGAGGGGGCTGAAGGTTTTGCAATCGCCGTTCAGTGGCATCCGGAATGGAACGCCGCGCATGACGAAGTTTCGCGCCCGTTGTTCAAAGCCTTCGGTGCCGCGTTACGCGACCGCTAACCTTGGTCCCACTGCCAAAGTGCGGGGATAAACCGATAGGCGTTGCCATCTGCAACCACATGCCCAACACCGGGGAACGGGAAGTGGTAACTTAGAATTGCCATGCGATCCGCAGCCATCATATCCAGAAGTTTTTTGCGTGTAGCGACAGTCGTTTCGGGGTCCATATCAATTTGCGCATACCAATCGGGGCGCTCCATGCTGACATATGGGTCGCGAATGGCATCGCCGGTAATCAACAGGCTGTGCCCCTCGCTCTCGACAATTAGCGACATATGCCCCAGCGTGTGACCCGGCGTGGCGATCATCGTAACACCCGGCGCAATCTCATAGCCATCGCTAACACGCGACAATTGTGGTTCTGCGGCGGTAAGGGAATTCACCGCCCCGACGACCATCGATTGACTAGACTCTTCAACCAAATTAACGCGGCCGTCCATCATCCACCAGTCGAATTCGGTTGTGCCAATCAGGTATTCGGCGTCAGGAAAAATCGCCTCGTCGAAGTCGTCACGAATGCCCCAAATGTGGTCAGGATGGGCGTGGGTAAGGGCCACATGTGTGATCTCATCCTCAGCAATACCCGATGCGGCAAGGTTTTCCAGCATCCGTCCGGTGGTGGGGGAAAACCGGTTTCCCGATCCAACATCAACTAGGATTTTACTATCTCCCAGTTCGATAACGACATGGTTTGTGTGCTCGTAATGGGAGGAGGCATCTAAAAAATGCGCTTCCATAAAATCCACGATTTCAGCCTCGTCGGCGTTAATGCCGATGCTCCGCACAGAATTCGTGAAGTGTCCGTCGGAAACCACCGTCAGTTTCGCCGCTCCAACTGTAAACCTGAAATATCCGGCTGATTGCCCGCTGACGGGGGCCGAAATTTTGGCCAGAGCAGGGGCTCCGATGGCGAAGGCGGGAGCCGCGGCGCTCATTTTTAGGATATCACGGCGGGATGGGCGCAGGATGGTCATATTAATGCTCCTTGGTAAAATGGGCTGCAAGGATGTTCGCGCGAATACCACTCAAGCGCAAGAAATACATTCATTAATGTGCATTGAAGGTAGGCGAACAGAAATTCGGCGACAGTTGTTTTACATTTCGTGCTTGGCAATCAGTGCCTTGGCCGAGTCGATCAAGGCTTGCCCGTCAATGCCGAGCGCCTCCATTTCAACCAGACATTCGTCAACGACAGG
The DNA here is from genome assembly GCA_937132145.1 of uncultured Paracoccaceae bacterium. Lineage (GTDB taxonomy): Bacteria > Pseudomonadota > Alphaproteobacteria > Rhodobacterales > Rhodobacteraceae > NORP23. The sequence goes on from CAKZNY010000286.1 coordinate 4,334, forward strand.
CTGTGCCGCCGCCATCCAGCGCGATAACCGTATTGCCACTCGCCTCCGCGATTGCGCGGCCCTCGATATCACCGGCATCCATCACAGCGCCGAACAATGCTGCCACATCCGGGCCGGAGTTCGCATCGATAATGGCCTTCAGATCATCAAGCAGCTGGGGTTGGTTTCAAATCCGGTGTGGTTCGCCACAAGCTCAGAAACGCGCAATGGAACAGTCACCTCGAACGGTAGAACTGTGCCATCGATCACGCCTTTAGACAGGGCTTCCGGCACAGCGGGAACCGGCATGCCAATAGGCGTCGCCCCCAATTTTCCGAGCAAACTGGTAATCACGCGCGTTGGTCCACGAAGTTTCTGGCCCGAAACATCTTCCAAATTCGCAATCGGCTTGCTGGAATGTATCCAGCCCGGCCCGTGCGTGTGGAACACAAGCGGACGCGTGTCAGCAAATTCTTCTATCGCATTTTCCATCATATATTCGTGGAATGCACGCGAAGGCGCGTCTGAACTGCCGGTCATGAACGGCAATTCAAACGCCTCGGAAACAGGAAAGCGCCCCGGCGTATATCCCATCAGCGTCCAGATAATATCAACAACGCCGTCCTTGGCTTGTCCGTAAAGTGCGGACGGCGCGCCGCCAAGTTGCATCGAAGGATAATGTTCGATTTTGATGCGCCCACCCGATTCCGCTTCGATTTTATCGATCCACGGTTGAATAGCATTCGCAGGAATTGCGGCCTGTAGCGGCAGGAACTGGTGCAAGCGCAGCGTAACCTCTTGCGCCATCGCCGCAGACGCCAAAGCAACGGCCATCGCCGCTCCGCTGATCAATAGAGAAATACGTTTCATTTTGTCCCCCAGATAAATGATAAGCGCCGACTCTGAGTTTCGCGGCGCCTCGCATCAACAAGATTTGTTATGTTTGCGCTCAACCGCACTGGAAAATCCCGCCGCGCTAGGGTAGGGATGCTTGCAACACCTGCCCTAGGTTGGACCCTGTAAATGACGACACTAAACCGCAAATTCTCTGTTGCACCGATGATGGACTGGACCGACCGCCACTGTCGGTATTTCCATCGTCGTTTCAGCAAACACGCGCTGCTTTATACCGAAATGGTCACGGCGGCGGCTGTCGTGCACGGGAACCGCGATCACCTGCTTGGCTGTCATCCCGACGAGCATCCTGTTGCCCTGCAACTCGGCGGATCGGACCCAGAATTACTGGCCGAGGCCACCCGCATCGCCTGCGATTTTGGCTACGACGAGATTAACTTAAACATCGGTTGCCCCTCGGATCGTGTGCAATCGGGCAGTTTTGGGGCGATTTTGATGGAAAAACCCGGTCTGGTGGCCGATTGCGCCGCCGCGATGCTTAACGCATCAACGGGTCCAGAGATCACCATAAAATGCCGCATTGGCGTTGATGATCAAATCCCGAAAGACATCCTGCCCGAGTTTCTATCCCGTGTATCCGCCGCCGGTATTCGCAGTTTCACCGTGCATGCGCGCAAAGCATGGCTGCAAGGTTTAAGTCCCAAGGAAAACCGCGATGTGCCACCGCTGGATTACGATCTGGTTTACGCGATGAAGCGGATGTTTCCGGGGTTGGAGATTTGCATAAACGGCGGCATCACCTCCCTTGAACAGGCGCAAATGCACCTCGATGCTGGCGTTGACGGTGTGATGATTGGGCGGACTGCATATCACGAACCTGCTGAGGTTTTGGCCAATGCCGACCAGACGTTTTTCGGCGCCACCACCAGCACAACCGCAGAACAAGCGGTTTTGGACATGCTGCCCTACATCGAATCCGAGCTTGGCAAGGGCGCTCGCCTAAACCAGATTACCCGCCATATGTTAGGCGCATTTGCCGGCAGACCGGGGGCGCGCCGCTGGCGACGCGTTATTTCCCAAGGCGCGCATATAAAAGGGGCAGGGCCCGAACTCGTCCTATCCGCGCTTGAAGAAATCCGCCGTTTAGCAGCCTGAGGGATACAAATGTACGCATTCGAAATATCACAACTGTTACCCCTTATCGCCCTTTTGATGATAATCGGGGCGATCGCGGGTGTCGTCGCGGGGCTTCTCGGGGTCGGGGGTGGCATTATACTTGTGCCCGCGTTTTACTATATGTTTGCAGCCCTTGGGTACGAAAGCGAGTACCTGATGCAAATATGTGTGGCAACGTCGCTGGCGACGATCATATTCACCTCCATCCGTTCGGTTCTTAGCCATAATAAAAAGGGTGCCGTTGACTGGAATATCCTTAAACGCTGGGCGCCCGGCATCGCAATGGGGGCCGTAATTGGTGTGCTGATTGCGCGGGAAATGCGCTCGGTTAGCTTGATGGTGATATTCGGAGTGCTCGGGACGCTGGTCGGTTTCTACCTTGCATTTGGTCGTCAAAACTGGCGGTTGGGGGATGCGATGCCAATGGGGATCGGGCGGGTTGTCACCGCACCAATACTGGGTTTTCTATCAGTTCTGATGGGGATTGGCGGAGGCAGTTTCGGTGTGCCGTTAATGACCCTTTACAACCAACCCATTCACCGCGCCATAGCAACATCGGCGGGGTTTGGCGTTATTATTGCCGTCCCGTCGGTCATTGGATTTCTGATGATCGGTTGGGGCATGCCGGTTAAACCGCCGTTAACCATTGGCCTCGTAAACCTGCCAGCCTTTGCCGTTGTGGTGTCCATGACCCTGATTACCGCGCCGTTCGGCGTGAAACTGGCACATGCGCTGGATCCGAAACCGCTTAAAACGGTGTTCGCATTTTTCATTATGTTGATGGCATTGAATATGCTTAGAAAGGCTATCTGGGGATAGCCCCGCTTATTTCCGCAGGATCATCCGGTTTCTTTTAATTACGGTTTCGTCCAGTTTTTCCAGAAAACTCATTCCCAGCAAGGATGAATGCAGCACCCCTTCCTGTGCGACAGCTGCCTTTATATTTTGCAGTCTCACGTCCCCTATTGTGAGGTCAGCGATATAAAATTTTGCGACATAGGATTTGCCGGTTGCCGTCGTCAGAGGTGTCGAATAATCCAGCTCGTCCATCGGAATTCCGATCCGCAGCGCATCATCATAGCGTAGTAATACTAGCGAGGCGCCTGTATCGATTATCAGGCCAACATCCTGCCCGTTGATTTGTGCAATCGCCCTGAAATGACCATCCCAAGAGCGGTTGATCGATACCTCGGGGCTAATTAAGGCCATGGCAGCTGTTTCCGCCACGATCCGTTCCGCGTTTATAGCGCGCTCGGAGTTGATATACTCAATGCCGCCAATGCAAAACAGGGCGGCAATTGCAAACAAAGAGCGGTGGCGTTCTTCGGATAAAGACCCCATCAGGTTTCGGATGGCTCCTGAAAAGGCGGTGAGAACCAGGCCAACAGCAATCAGCGCCATCCACCACGCGCCGCCAGATTCCAGAAATAACGCGGAGAAGTTATCGCGCAGCAGAAAGGCACCTAAAAAATAGATTATTAGAATTAGCGCCCATACTTGCATTTACCAGTTCAACTTTCTGACTTAACCGCTTTGCCCGAGGCGTCGCATTTCGATGAAAATTATAACATCGTTACAGAAGTTTCAAACACTAGTTGGTTAACCTTAATAATTAGTTACCGATTGTCACGCTTTTTTCGACGATTTACGATAAGTTTTTCGCGACTAGGCAATTCTGCCACAAGGATTTTACGTGCCTTCGGTTCCATCGCAGACCATCCCTCGATCTCGTTGATGGTTCGAAAGCACCCGATACATAGACCCGAAGCAGGGTGAATAACGCACATCTTAACGCAAGGTGAATCGACCTCGTCGCGTTTCCAAATCTCGTCCATTTCCATGTTGATCACCCTAAATGTGTCAGACGGTCCAGCATTCCTTGCAGGATATATCCAGCCGCCACATGATCAATAACCTCCGAGCGACGCTTTCGCGACGTATCCGCCTCTAACAGGGCGCGCTCTGCGGCAACGGTAGACAGCCGCTCGTCCCAAAAGGTGATCGGAATATCGATCAAACGCGACAGATTTCGGGCAAATGCGCGGGTGGATTGGCATCGTGGCCCCTCGGAGCCGTCCATATTGAACGGCAAACCCAGCACCACGCCCGCGATGTTCCGCCCAGCGATCAGTTCCATTAGTCGCGCGGCGTCCGTTGTGAACTTTTTGCGCCGTACCGTTTCAAGCGGGGTCGCGACGCTGCGAAACGTATCCGAAACCGCCACGCCGATGGTTTTCGTGCCCAGATCCAGCCCCATCAAGGCTGACGTGGCTGGCAAAACCGCCGCAAAATCTTCGACATCGTCGAAAATTTGGCTCATCTTGCTGAAACGTTCGCATCCCGTGCGGCTTCTAGCAAGGCCTGGATGTCAGTAGGGCTGGCCGCAAAAACCTCTTTAGCTTCGTTCCAGATATTCGAGGCATTGGCCGTTTCACCCAAAATCCCGTACGCCCGAATAAGCCGCGCCCATTCCTCGGCAGAGCCACCCTCGTTTGCTAATCGCTCGCTTAGTTGGCCGACCATGCCACGGATCATATCGTTGCGCTCCTCGGCTGTCATATCGCTCGCAGCGTTCACCTGATCCGCTGATGGACCAGCCAGCGTGGTCGGCGTAATTCCCGCTTCGATCGCAATCGCCTCTATCTGGCTCTCGATCACAGGGATCCACGGTGCATTCGCGGGGCCTTCTTCTAACAACCCCATCCACAGCGAATACGTCTGCGCATAATCCTGCCGCTGGATCATCAAGGCCCCGGCATAATATCGCGCCAGCTGGTTGGACGCATCGATCTGGAAGGCCCGCGCCAAGGCTTCTTCTGCCGCAGGGGACACGTACCAGTCCGCAGCGACAATCATGATTTCAGCGTGTGCGGCGTAATCTCCTGCCGTTGCGTCGTCACCCAGAAGACGCATAACGATATCCTGTGTGGCGCGCGCTTCGGCGTATTTGCCAAGCTGGGCAAGGTTGTCTGCCAACATCTGGTGCCCGCGCAAATCATCAGGGCGGTCCTTAAGAACATCTTGCAACTGTTCGACCAGCTCTAGATGCTTGGGGTCAATCTGTATAAAATCGGGCAAACCAGCCATGTCCTGCGATACGGCCTTTTCGGCAATCGATTGCGATGGGCGGGAACTAACACGATCCTCAAGCGGGAAATCCGGCATGCCCTGTACGCCAAGCCGTTGATAAACCCCGAATCCGCCAACCACTACAGTAAGACTAACCGTAATCGCCAATGCCATTGAGGCCCATTTAGGGGCGTTGTCGGATGTGGATTCGCTCGCTTCAGATTCTGCGGCCACCAACAAGCGACGTGAAACCTCGGTGCGGCTGGCTTTGGCCTCGGGTTCGCTTAAGGTTCCACGGGCCAAATCGGACTCGACTTCTTTCAGTTGGTCTTTGTAGATTTGCACATCATAAGACGACCGCATAGCCGTTTGACGCTTCGGGCGCAGCACGGGCCAAAGCATTGCTCCAAGAGTTAAAGCCGCTATGCCACCTG
>CAKZNY010000287.1 GCA_937132145.1 uncultured Paracoccaceae bacterium
ACGTTCCATTGCTGTCATACGCGAATTCAGTCACCTTACACCCGCTATATCCGGTTATCTCTATACTTGTGACACGCCCAACACCCCAAGGCACCTCTTCTGCGCAAGTGGTTGAACCGGGATCTGGATCATCTTTATCATCTTTCGGCGGTGGTTTACCTTTTTCACCACCAGGTGCGCTAATAGTAACAATACCGTCCCGCGTGACGGATATAATATCCAGCCCGCCTGCTTGCGTCATACGTGCCATCGCAACGGACGGCATCGTAATTGCAAAACCGTTAAGAGCATTGGTATAAACATATTTAATGCGCCCACCGAAACGCGCAGCCACTTCGTTGGCGCGGTTGTTCACAGCTTGCGATGGAAGCGCGTTGCCAAGTCTGACAATATATGTGGATCGAACTTCACGCTCGAATTGCAAACCCGGAGGCTCTGCTTCAAACAATTCCTGCGCCGAAATACTACTGACAAAGCCAGCCACGAACACTCCGGCGATAACGCCTACAATACCTAAATTAAACTTGCGCATACCAAACCTCTATACATAAACACCATTTACGGCGTTTACTGTACACGATTCGTCCCCAATTTGCAAATTTCGACCGGATTATTCCCGCCCTGGGCCCATCCGGTTATAAAGATCAATATCTTCTATCGAAACAATTCCAGACACAATAAACGCCACCAGCGGCACCCACAACGCGAATGTAACCACGGTAACCCAGAACATCTTTTTGCCAATCATAGGGTCCACAGGGGCCGAGGCTGGTGTCCCCGGCACGACCTCTCCGTCCTGTTCCTGACTTTTTACGCGCATCGGCAGCGCCATAAGCAGCAGCATAAACCAGATGACGGCGAACAGAACCAATGCGGATGTGATGGCCATTATACTTGCTCCAACTCGATCAATGTTCCGGTGAAATCTTTCGGGTGCAGGAATAGCACAGGTTTGCCATGCGCACCAATCTTCGGCTCTCCGTCGCCCAAAATTCGCGCGCCCAATGCTTGCAGTTTATCCCGCGCGGCCAGAATATCCTCGACCTCGTAACAGATATGGTGAATTCCGCCCGATGGGTTCTTCTCCAGAAACGCCGTGATCGGGCTGTTGTCCCCCAGCGGATGCAGCAGCTCGATTTTGGTGTTTGGCAGCTCGATAAATACCACCGTCACGCCGTGGTCCGGCTCGTCCTGCGGTGCGTTAACCTTTGCACCCAGCGTATCACGATAAAGCGCGATACCAGCGTCAAGGTCCGGCACCGCAATGGCAACGTGGTTCAAGCGTCCAATCATGGGAATCTCCTGTAGTTCAGCGCCGTGTTACGGCAAGTCCGCGCCTGTGTCCACGTCCCGAAGCGTCGCGGTAAAGGCAACCGAGGCGCCCCCCAGCGTTCCCAATGTATCTTGCAACGTATCCGCACAAGACCACCGCACATCCTTGAATAAATCGGGCGGTAGCGGCCCAACGCGCCGCATCCCCACCAACCAGAAACCACCATCCTCGGCAGGTCCGAAAACGCAATCATGATCGTTCAGTTTCCCAAAAGCATCGCGGATAATCGCAGAGGTTATCCCCGGAATATCCCCGCCAATCAGCACAACAGGTCCCCTTGGCGTGGCCTTGAAAACATGGCGCATCCGTGCGCCCAAATCCCCGCCGGACTGCGGATCCCGAGGTATCCCCACTGGCCACGCGCGGCTGTGCAACGCATATGGAGCAGGCGAAACCGACAGCCGTAGCTGCCATCGCGGGTCCGTGCCCACCTCCCGTATCAGCCGCTTGGTTTGATGCCGAAACCACCACGCCGCAGTGGTCATGCCAATGTCCCGCCCGAGGCGCGTCTTGACCCGACCGGCTTGCGGCTCCTTCACCATTATGACCAAGCGGGGCCTAACGATAAGGGGCCCCGATTTTCTCCAGATATATTTGCAGCGCCGGCCGCACCGATTGCGAACCAGATACCCGCGCCTCGTCGATCACGTTCTTCACCTCGGACAGGTCCACAAAACGGATCAACCGCTTGATCGGCCCGATTGACGCTGGTCGCATAGACAACGTCCGAATCCCCATCGCGGCAAAAGCCAACGCCTCCAACGCGCGCCCTGCATCTTCGCCACAAAACGACACCGGCGTGCCTGATGCATCACATTTCTGCGCAATCTGTTCGATAAAATTCAGAAAACTAACATTCAACGTATCATAGCGCCGCCGCACCCGTTCGTTCTCGCGATCCGCCGCAAAGAAGAACTGCTTCAAATCATTGCCGCCAATCGAGATAAAATCCGCAAGCTCGAAAAACTGTGTCGGGGCGAACGCCAGACTTGGGGTCTCAAGCATCGCGCCAATCTCGATCTTGCTTGGCATCAGATGGCGTTTCTTTTTCTCGCTCTCTACTTCGTCCAGAAGCCGCTGCCGCGCCTCGCTAAACTCGTCGAACTGCGCCACCATCGGGAACATGACCCGCAACGGTCGCCCCTTGGCCCCGCGTATCAACGTCTGGAACTGCATCCGCATCAAGCCGGGCCGGTCCAGCCCCAGCCGAATTCCGCGCCAACCCATCGCCGGATTGGGTTCCTCGACCCGTTTCATATATGGCAGCACCTTGTCCGACCCGATATCGAGCGTCCGAAACGTCACTGGCCGACCCTTGGCCGCATCCAGCACCTTCGAATATGTGTCTGACAGCTCTCCGCGTTTCGGGAAAGTGGAGCGTAACAGAAACTGCAATTCGGTGCGAAACAGCCCGACGCCCTCGGCACCGGACCCCTCCATAGAGGGCAGATTATTCATCAAACCGGCGTTCATTTCCAACCTTATGCGCGTTCCGTCCGTCGATTTCGCCGGAAGATCACGCAGGGCTGCGTATTCCTCCTGCGCCTCCTCGCGCATCGCGATCTTTTCGTGAAACGCCAGCCGCACACTTTCCTCGGGCCGCAAATGCGCCAAACCCGCGTCGCCATCCAGCAAGATCTCGTCGCCGCTTAACGCCGCACGTGTAATCCGCGCTGCCTGAATAACCATCGGAATCGCCAGCGCGCGCGCCACGATCACCGCGTGTGACCCGACCGAGCCCTCCTCCAGCACCACACCCTTCAGCTTCTTGCCGTAATCAAGCAATTCCGCCGGACCGATGTTTCGCGCGACCAAAATCGCGTCCTCGGGCATCTCGCCAACGTCCTGCACGCGCCCGGTCAGGATACGCAACAGGCGGTTCGACAAATCGTCCAGATCGTGCAGGCGCTCGCGTAAATACGCATCCGTGACACGCTCCATTCTGGTCCGCGTGCTGGATTGTTCTTTCTCCACCGCAACTTCGGCCGCCAAGCCGCTAAGGATCGAATCCTCCATCCGCGCTCGCCAGCCTTTGTCGTGCGCAAACATCCGGTAGGCGTCCAGAACCTCGCGCCCCTCGCCACTGATCGCCAGACTTTTGTTCGACAACATGGCATCAATATCCGACTGCAACTCGATAAATCCGGTGGTCAGGCGGTGCATTTCCACCTCGGGATCCTCGGCAACGGGGTTGGCGATGACGATATGGGGCTCGTGCAAAACGACATGCCCCTCGGCCACACCTTCCTGCGCGATCACACCCTTGGCAAAGAACGGACGTTGGTGCGGCATGGCCATAGCCTGCTCGCCCTCGGCGATAAACGCGCCCAATTCGGCCATCTCGGCGACAACCATCGCCACAACCTCGAGGCCGTAAACTTCGTCATCCGTGTAATTGCGCGCGGCCTTGCTCTGCACAACCAGAACGCCCAATACATCCCCTACACGCTGGATCGGCACACCAAGGAACGAGGCGTACACCTCCTCGCCCGTCTCTGGCATAAAGCGGAAACCTTTGGCTGATGGGGCATCTGAAGTCCTGAACGGAACCGCCGCATCGGCAATCCGCCCGACCAACCCTTCGCCAACACGCAAACGCGTCTGGTGGACGGATTCCGGCTTCAACCCTTCCGTCGAGCACAGCTCCAATGTCCGCTCGTCCCGCCGCAGGTAAATCGAGCACACGTCTGCTTCCATCGAGGAGGCAATAATATGTGTGACTTTGTTCAGCCGCGCCTGACCCTCGCCTTCTTCGGCAAGAATATCGCGCAAACGTTTCAGCAAGACGTGGGATTCAACCCCTTTATTACGTGCGGGCATATTGCCCCCTTTTTACGATGCTTTATCCAAATCAAAAGCATCATGCAGGGATTGCACGGCGAGTTCCATATATTTCCGATCAACCAGAACGGAAACTTTAATCTCGGAGGTCGTGATAACCTTGATGTTGATCCCGTCATCCGACAGCGCCTTGAACATTTTTTGCGCAACGCCGGCATTGCTACGCATACCGATACCCACGATGGAAACCTTGGCGACACCCGTATCTGCGTCCAGCGCATGATAATTGATTTCACCGGAAGCCTTGGCTTTTTCAATCGCTCTGGTCGCCAACGGCACCTGATCCATTGGGCACGAGAACGTCATATCCGTACGCCCGTCTTCCGAAATATTCTGGATAATCATATCAACATTCACGCCCGCATCCGCCAGCGGACCAAAGATCGCCGCCGCGATACCGGGCCTGTCCGCCACCGAGATAAGGGTCAACTTGGCTTCGTCGCGCACCGAGGCGACACCTGCTACTGCATTCTTTTCCACAATTTCCTCCTCGTCACAAACAAGCGTTCCCGGCTCGTCTGAAAAACTGCTAAGCACCTGAAGGCGCACTTTGTAGCGCATTGCCAACTCGACCGAACGGGTTTGCAACACCTTGGCCCCCAGCGACGCCAATTCCAACATTTCCTCGTATGCGATCTTTTCCAGCTTACGCGCTTTTTGCGTGATGCGTGGGTCCGTCGTGTAAATTCCGTCCACGTCAGTGTAAATATCGCACCGCTCCGCCTCGAAGGCGGCTGCAAAAGCTACGGCCGTGGTGTCCGAACCACCGCGCCCAAGCGTCGTAATCCGGTTCTCCGCGCTAATGCCCTGAAAACCCGCGATCACGGCCACTTCCATGCCTTCGCCAAACTTCATATTCAGATTATCCGTGGGAATTTCGTCAATCCGCGCCGCACCATGCGCCGAGGTCGTCTTGACCGGAACCTGCCACCCTTGCCAGCTCCGCGCCTGAACGCCCAATTCCTGCAACACAATCGACAGAATGCCCGATGTTACCTGCTCGCCAGACGACAAAATCGCATCGTATTCCCGCGCATCATAAAACCCCGGCGCCGCCGCTTCTGGCCCGCCAGCCGCATCCCGCACGTACCCGAGCAGTTCGTTGGTTTTTCCAGACATCGCGGACAGCACAACGATCACGCGGTAGCCATTATCGACCTCGCGCTGCACCTTACGCGCCACGTTGCGGATCTTATCCATATCAGCCACCGAGGTGCCGCCAAATTTCATAACCAGCAAAGGCATTTCAAGGTATTCCCATCAATTTTGCGCTCCTCATACCGTGTGGGGCACTAGGGAGCAAGGTTGCTCAATCAAATGTCGCCACCAGATCAATTTCGACCGAGGCCCCGACGGCCAACCCCGTCACTCCGATGCACGTCCTTGATGGCAACTTGCCCTCCTCGAAGTAGCTCGTGTAAATCGCGTTCATCTTGTCGAAATCCTGAAAGTTAACCAGATACACCCGCGCAAACGCCACCTTGGAAAAAGACGACCCCGCCTCGCGCAGCACATCGGCGAGGTTGCGCATAACGCGGTGCGTCTGCTCTTCGATCCCGCCGCCCACCAACTGCGTCGGATCATCCGGCAACGTCGGCATCTGCCCCGTCACAAACAGAAAATCGCCTGCCTTGACCGCATGGCTAAATGGCCCCACACGTTCCGGCCCCGCGCCGAAAACCAGATGTTCGATGTCCATATTATGCTCCCTTTAATCCCTGACGCTCCCGCCACAATGTAAACAACCCCGACCCGATGATCAGTCCGGCCCCCAGAACGATCCACAAATCAACGGTCTCGCCAAATATCGTCAAGCCAATCGCGGCCGCGAAAACCAACTGAAAATATGCAAACGGCTGCACGGTAGAGGCCTCCGCCACCTCGTAAGCCTTAATCAAAAGGAAATGCCCACCGGCCCCTGTCAGGCACAGAATTCCCATGATCCACCAGTCATTCCCCTGTATAGGTTCCCAGAAAAACGGCCCGATCAACGTGACCGCAACCGCCCCGGCGATGCCTGTCCAGAAGAAGCTGGTTTCCGCGCTATCCTTACGCGCCACATAGCGGGTTAACAAACCGTAAACGGCGAACATCAGGGCCGCAAGCAACGGTATCAACGCTTCGGGCGCAAAAACCGAGAACCCGGGGCGCAAAATTATCAACACTCCAACAAACCCGAAACCAATCGCCATCCAGCGACGTGGTCCGACCTTTTCGCCCAGAATTGGCCCCGATAACGCCGCGATCAGCAGCGGGTAACTGGTGAACACCGCATGGCTCGCCACCAGCCCCAGTTTGACGAACGCGATGACCATCACGCATATTTCGGCCACCAGCAGCACACCGCGAAGTATCTGCAAAACCGGCTGCGAGGTCGCCGCCACCCGCCGAATACCCCCCTTGCGCAAGGCGGATAATGCCACCACAAACGCCGCAAAAAACCAATAGCGGATCATCACGATCAGCACCGTATTATATTCCGTCGCCAGATACCGCGACAGCCCGTCCTGCAACGCAAACACGAACGTCGTGGCGATCATCAACCAAATACCTTGTCGGGCGTTATTCATACTAAAACTCCGGCGCTCATGTGACGTTTCCGCCCGTGACCCTTGGGTCGCGTGACATTGAACCCTGCGTCTATCAACGCGCGGCGCACATGGCCAGCGGCAGTGTATGTGGCGAATGTTCCGCTTGGCGTGGTGTGCTCCGCCACCGCTTGCATGATTTCCGGCGACCACAATTCAGGGTTTTTTGCCGGACTAAACCCGTCAAGAAACCACGCATCCGCTTTGCCATTCCATTCCGGCAGCGTCTTGCGTGCATCGCCGATAATCACGTTCAGCTCCAACGTATCGGTGCGCATCTGCAAACCACCCGCCAGCAGGCGTTCCGCATATGCCGACAACTCCGGCCAAACTGCCAAAGCCTTGGCCATTTCGCCCTTATCCATCGGAAAGGCCTCGAAACTCGTATACCGCAGGGGCGTTTTCGCCCCTGCCTCCTCCCACATTTGCCACGCCGCCAGCAGGTTCAAGCCCGACCCGAACCCCAGTTCTGCAATATGAAACCCGCCGCGAAACCGCTCCGGCAGGTTGTTACCGCCCAGAAACACATGCCGCGCTTCGGCCAAACCGTCATTTACCGAAAAATACGGATCGTCAAAGCGCTTCGAGACCGGCGCACCGTCGCGCCACTCCAAATCTGCCTTTTGCGCTTTGCCTGAATTCATGCTTTACCCCGTTCTGAATTCGACAATGGGCAAAAGGCGCGGGCATGGCAACGGGATTTGACACAGACGTAGTGGTAATCGGCGCAGGCATCTTCGGCCTGTCCGTCGCATGGTCCTGTGTGCAGCGCGGCATGTCCGTCACCATCGTCGAAAAAGCCACCATTGGTGCGGGGGCCAGCGGCGGGGTGGTCGGCGCTCTTTCCCCCAACGTGCCGGAAAACTGGAGCCCCAAGAAACAGTTCCAGCTCGACGCGCTACTAAGCGCACAAGCGCATTGGGCCGAGGTCGACGCCACCTCCGGCCTCCCCTCCGGCTATGGTCGCTTGGGTCGTATCATCCCGATCACTAACGCGCGCGGGTTGGAGCACGCGCAAATCCGAACCGAGGACGCTAAATCCCTGTGGGATGGCGAGGCCTTCTGGCGCGTCGAGGACTCCGCCAAATTCAGCGGCTGGATAGCCCCCGAGTCCGCCCCCTTCGGCGTCATCCACGAAAACCTATCCGCCCGCATCAACCCTCGCCTAGCCTGCCTGTCACTGGCCAAAGCCTTGCAAGTCAAAGGCTGTGAAATCCGCGAGGGGTGGGAGATGACCGCCATCAATGACAACGAAATCATCGGCCCGTCAGGCAAAATCCGCGCCAGCGCAATCGTCATGGCCGCAGGCGTTGCCTGTTTCCCCTACCTCGAAACCCTCTGGGGCAGAAACGCCGGCATGGGCGTCAAAGGACAATCAGCGATTCTAGGCGGGGTCTCGGTCGGAACAGCACCGATGATTTTCGGTGACCACACCTACATCATCCCCCACGCGAACGGCGACATTGCGGTGGGTTCCACCAGCGAAAAGACCTACGACGATCCGTTCAGCGTCGACGAAAAACTCGACATAGTGATCGAGCGCGCGACCACCATCTGCCCCGCTCTGCGCCACGCCAAAATCAAACACACATGGGCCAACGTCCGCCCCCGCGCCCGCAAACCCGACCCGATGCTCGGCCCGATCAAAGGGCCAGCGGGGCTATACATGGCTACAGGCGGTTTCAAAATCGGCTTCGGCATCGCGCATAAATGCGGCGAAACCCTCGCCACCATGATCGCAGGCGAGACCACCTTCCTGCCCAAACAATTCCACGCCAGCTTTGCAGAGGCAAACAAGAAATGACCCCGAGCGTAACCCACATCGACCATATCGTTCTGACCGTCCGTAACATTCCGACCACGGTCGCATTTTACGAATCGCTGGGAATGAAGGCAGAAATGTTTTATCTGCCAAAGGCCCTGCAAGAACCGCCCTGAAATTCGGCAACCAGAAGATCAACCTCCATCAGGTGGGGCACGAGTTTGAACCCAAGGCCAAAACCCCGACCGCCGGATCCGCAGATTTCTGCCTGATTACCGATGCCGCGCTAACCGACTGGATCACCCATCTGACAGCCCACAACATCGAAATCGAGCAAGGCCCCGTCGCCCGCACCGGAGCCACCGGAAAAATCGAGTCCCTTTACCTGCGCGATCCCGACCACAACCTGATCGAAATTTCGAAAAACTTATGATACCCTCTTGATATTGGCGCACCAGCCACCTTTTATATTCAATAACCTGAATTTATGGAGTCTCCCATGGCTTACACCAAGAACCTGACCTGTATGTCTTGCAAAACCGTTAACAAGATCCCCGAGGATAAACTCGGCGCGGGTCCCAAATGCGGAAGCTGTGGCGAACCATTGGCGGCGGGCAAAGTCCACGACACCGATCTGGCGACCGTTCTGAAATGCGCCGCCAACGACGAACTGCCCGTCGTTGTAGATATGTGGGCACCGTGGTGTGCGCCTTGCCGCCAGATGGCACCGGAATTTGACAAGGCAGCCAAAGAACTGAAAACCGTCGCGCGGTTCGCCAAGATCAACACCGACAAACACCCCAACGCCAGCCAACGATACAACATCCGCGGCATTCCCGCTTTGCTGTTATTCAAGAACGGCAAAGAGATCGCACGCCACGCAGGCGTTATGCGCGCGAACGAACTGGTGCGCTGGGTCAAAACACGGTCCATGTAAAGGCTACGTGAAATCGTCAACGTGTTATATCGTGCCTTGAACCAGATGTCCGAGGCCGAGATGAAACTTGATTCCGACAAACCCCGCCAAAACACGCTGCTGATCCTGCTAACTATGTTCGACCTGATCGCGGCAGCGGCTGGCGCGATGCCGTTTGCGATGTTCTCGATGATATCGAACAGCACTGACGTAATAGGAAACTCAAACTTCCCCCTGATAATGTCAGTGCCTATCGTCGCCGTAGTCCTCGTCATCACAGCATGGATTATGGACACAATAGGCCACCCGAAAATGGCCCGCCTAACCGCCGCCGCCCCACTGCTTTGGGGCATGACCGTGTTGGTAACGCTAAACGGCCCGTCAATCTAACCGGCTACCTTACTCTCAATCACAACCGCCGAGCGAAGCGAGGCTTGGCCAAACTGTTTG
>CAKZNY010000288.1 GCA_937132145.1 uncultured Paracoccaceae bacterium
CGCGGGCCGAGCAGGTATTTTTGCACCTTATGTCAAAAGTTAAACTGATCGCGCCCTTGGCAGAAAACAGCCCCGAAATTGACGCTTTTCTAGAAAAGCTTGTCGATATCTACCACTGCAATTTCTCGCTATTCCAGTCCCTTCCCGACGTTTGGGCGATTGACCAGTTGCATCCGGTCGTGCCGTTGCAAATGTTGGATAAACAGCCGGATCGCCGCGCGGTTTTGTCCGATATTACCTGTGATTCCGACGGTAAGATCGACCGGTTTATTCTGGCAGACGGGGTCTCGTCATCCTTGCCTGTGCACACACTTGAGGAAGGCAAACCCTATTACTTGGGTGTGTTTTTCGTCGGCGCATATCAGGAAACTCTGGGGGATTTGCACAACCTGTTTGGCGATACCAACGTAGCAACCATTGATTTGCGCGCTGATGGTGGCTTTGATTTGCTGCAAGAGCAAGAAGGCGACACCATTGCCCAAGTTCTATCCTACGTCGAATACGACCCGCGCGATTGCATCGAGGCGTTCCGGCAGTTGGTCGACAAGGCAATTTCGAATTCACAGCTGAAAGCTTCTGAACGAAAATTGTTAATGGCCGCTTACCGCGACAGCATTAACGGCTATACTTACTACGAATAACATACGAAATTGGAGAATACCGATGGGTAAAGTACTGGTAATTGGCGCCGGCGGAGTTTCCTCTGCTGCGGTGACTAAAATGGCGATGAATGCCGATATCTTCACAGAAATCACGCTGGCGTCGCGCCGGAAGTTCAAGTGTGACGACATCGCTGCAAACATTAAAACCCGCACAGGCGTCGAGATCGCGACAGCCGAGGTGGACGCGATGGATGTGCCCGCTGTGGTCGCGCTGATCCGTCAGACGGGTGCAACGCTGCTAGTAAACCTCGCGCTACCTTACCAGGATCTGGTGTTGATGGATGCGTGTCTTGAGGCCGGGATTAACTATCTCGACACCGCCAATTATGAGCCTGAGGATGTCGCCAAATTCGAATATCACTGGCAGTGGGCGTATCAAGACAAGTTTAAACAAGCGGGGCTGACAGCGATTTTGGGTTCGGGTTTTGATCCCGGCGTTACATCTGTTTTTGCGACATGGCTGCGTAAACACAAGCTGGACACTATCCGTCAAATCGACATTCTGGATTGTAATGGTGGCGATAATGGCAAGGTTTTCGCGACCAACTTCAACCCCGAGATCAACATCCGCGAAGTCACAGCCGAGGCTCGCCATTGGGAGAACAACGACTGGGTGACCAGCCCTGCGATGACTCACAAAGTGCCGTTCGACTTCCCCGTGGTTGGCAAGAAAAACATGTACCTGATGTATCACGAGGAGCTGGAGAGCCTGAAAACCCACTTCCCTGAAATTCAGCGCGCGCGGTTTTGGATGACCTTTGGCGACGCCTACATTAACCATGTTCGCGTGCTTGAAGGCATCGGCATGACCTCGATCAAACCAGTGATGCATGACGGAGTTGAAATTATCCCACTACAATTCCTGAAGTCCGTTTTGCCTGACCCGTCCGAGCTTGGCGAACTGACCAAAGGCAAGACTTGCATTGGCGATATCGCAACCGGCATGAAAGATGGCGTCGAGAAAACCTTCTACATCTACAACATCTGCGATCACGAGGAATGCTACGCCGAAGTCGGTAGTCAGGCCGTTTCCTACACCACGGGTGTGCCTGCGATGATCGGTGCTGCGATGGTGCTTAAAGGCGAATGGGCCGAGGCTGGCGTGTGGAATATGGAGCAGCTAAACCCTGATCCGTTCATGGAAATGCTGAACACTCAAGGGTTGCCTTGGGAAGTGCACGAACTCGACGCGCCGGTAGATTTCTAGGGTATGGCGATGATGCAAACACAGGCGGGGGATGCCGGGGCGTTTAAGCGTTTCGATTTATCTCGTGTTCCAAGCCCGTGTTTTGTCGTCGACGAGGTCGCGATTGAACGTAATCTGGCAATCCTGAAGGATGTCGGCGATCAGTCCGGCGCACATATTTTGTTAGCACTGAAAGCGTTTTCGATGTTTTCTCTGGCCCCGCTGGTACGAAAATACCTTGAGGGGACATGCGCCTCGGGCCTGTACGAGGCACGGCTGGCACGTGAGGAATACGGCGGCGAGGTCGTAACTTTTTGCGCGGGCTACAAGCTGAACGAAATCGAACGGATTGTGGATTTATCCGACCACGTGATTTTTAACTCGACCGCCCAAAAGGACCGTTTTTTGGCTGACGTTCAGGCGGGGGATAACGTGCAAGTCGGCTTGCGGATCAACCCCGAGCATTCCGAAGGGGAAATCCCTAAATACGACCCCTGCGCCCCGTTTTCGAGGCTTGGCGTGCCAATTTCGAAGTTGAACGCAGCGATGCTAGACGGGGTCGACGGGCTGCACATGCATACACTCTGCGAGCAAGGGTTTGCCCCGTTGCAGCGCACTTGGGCGGCGATTGAAGACCAGATCACACCCTACTTGGGACAACTTAAATGGCTGAACTTCGGTGGTGGGCACCACATCACTCGTGCCGATTATGACCGCGAGGGGCTGATCGCTTTTATCAAAGATTTGCGCACCCGCACTGGCCTGAAAATATACCTTGAACCCGGCGAGGCGGTAGCGCTCGACGCTGGAATATTGGTTGGTGAAGTTCTGGACTTGCCCCACAAC
>CAKZNY010000289.1 GCA_937132145.1 uncultured Paracoccaceae bacterium
CGAATACCGCCGATTTCGTATAAGGCGACGGCCACCGCCTGCCCGGGATACTCCAACGGCGGGATGTCCTTCAGCCATGCTCGTGCGTCGATAAACACCGCATGACCGCCCGCCGGTTTCACCACCGGAATTCCAAGCGCATCCAGCCGCTCGATGATGTACTCATTTGTGCGGATGCGGTAGCGCAGGTAATCCACATCGATTATTTCGACCAGACCTTGCGCGATGGCATCCAGATCGCGCCCCGCCAGCCCACCGTATGTCGGAAAACCCTCGGTCTGGATCAACTTTGTGCGCGCCTGCTCCGCTAAATCATCGTCATTCAGGGCAAGCCAGCCGCCGATATTGGCAAACCCGTCCTTTTTGGCACTCATAGTCATACCATCCGCCACCGAAAAACAGTCGCGCACAATGTCCACAATTTCCCGATCACCCTGCCCGTCTTCACGGGTTTTAATGAAGTAAGCGTTTTCGGCAAAACGGCAGCCATCAATAATAAACAGCCGCCCGTGCGCCTTGGAAATCGCGGCGACCGCCTGAATGTTTTCAAGGCTAACCGGCTGCCCTCCACCCGCGTTATTGGTGATCGTCAGCATCACACAGGGCACACTGTCGCCGTGCTCCACCAAATACGCTTCCAACTTATCAAGGTCCATGTTGCCCTTGAACGGATGCAGGTTAGCCGGGTCTTTGCCTTCCTCGATCACCAGATCATGGGCCGCCGCCCCACTCGCCTCGATATTGCCGCGCGTCGTGTCAAAATGCGTGTTAGATGGGATGTTTTTGCCAACACCACCAAGCAGCGAGAACAAAATCGCCTCGGCCGCCCGCCCCTGATGCGTTGGGATAATATGTTCAAATGGCATCAAATTGCGCACAGCCGCCTCGAAACGCGCAAACGAGGGGGAACCCGCATAGCTTTCATCCCCGCGCATAATCGCCGCCCATTGCTCCGAACTCATCGCGCCCGTGCCGCTATCGGTTAGCAGGTCAATAATCACATCGCGGGATTTTAGCGCGAACAAGTTGTAGTTAACGGCCTTCAGCTTTTCCTCACGCTCCGCGCGCGTGGTCATGTGGATCGGCTCGACGGTTTTAATGCGGAATGGTTCGATAATCGTTTTCATCAGGGACTCCTGTCACGACCCCCGAAACATGCGGCAACCCGTATCACATAAGGGGCCAGCGCTGCGGTTGCCGCAAGTTGCGTGCCGCGCTCAGCGCCCTCTGGTTGCCGGAACATCGTGATATTTTCCCACCCGCCTTGTCAATTCCTAAAACGACACACAAGATGTTGTCGTCCCCCCACCTGATCTGCCATAATGTAGAAAAATCGAGCAGAACAGAATCGGGACAAACCCATGGCAAGCGACGACCTATTTGAAGACGACTCCAGCGATGACTACAATGCATCCTCGATCGAGGTGCTTGAAGGTCTGGAACCTGTCCGCAAGCGCCCCGGCATGTATATAGGGGGCACGGACGAACGCGCGCTGCACCATTTGGTTGCCGAAATTCTGGACAATTCCATGGACGAGGCTGTCGCGGGCCACGCCAACCGCATTGAAGTAGAGCTTCACGCAGATTATTCCATCACCATAACCGACAACGGCCGCGGTATCCCCGTTGACCCACACCCCAAGTTCCCCGATAAATCCGCCCTCGAAGTCATCATGTGCACGCTGCATTCCGGCGGCAAATTCGGCGGCAAAGCTTACCAGACGTCCGGCGGGTTGCACGGGGTTGGCATCTCCGTCGTCAACGCCCTGTCCGACCTTGTGGTCGTCGAGGTCGCCCGCAACAAACAACTGTTCCGCCAGTCGTTTTCTCGCGGCATCCCGCTAGGGCCGGTCGAACAACTCGGCGCGACGCAAAACCGTCGTGGCACATCGGTGAATTTCCATCCGGACGCCGAAATCTTCGGACCGAAGTTGAAATTCAAACCGGCGCGGCTGCTCAAAATGGTCCGCTCGAAAGCCTATCTTTTCTCGGGCGTCGAAATCCGCTGGAAATGTGCACCAGAAACCATCAAGACCGGCGACGAAACACCCGAAAAGGCAACCTTCCACTTCCCCGGCGGCTTGTCCGACTATCTGGGCGAAACGCTAGAGGGGCACGCCACCTACGCCCATAAATCCTTCGCCGGAACAGTTGCGTTTTCCGAACGCTTTGGCCCCGATAAAATCGGCAAGGTCGAATGGGCAATCAACTGGACACCGTCCCGTGACGGTTTCATCTCCTCTTATTGTAACACCGTCCCCACGCCCGAGGGCGGCACCCACGAGGCCGGATTCTGGGCGGCCATCCTTAAAGGCATCCGCGCATACGGCGAATTGGTTAACAACAAAAAAGCCGCCTCGATCATCCGCGACGACCTGACCACAGGCGGCTGCGCCATGATCTCGGTCTTTATCCGCGAACCGGAATTCGTCGGCCAAACCAAAGACCGTCTTGCGACAGTCGAGGCTGCCAAACTTGTCGAAAACTCCATCCGCGATCATTTCGACAACTGGCTGGTCGGTGATTCCAAATCCGCTGGGGCTATCCTAGACCACTTAGTGTTAAGAGCAGATGAACGCCTGAAACGCCGCGCCGAAAAAGAAACACAGCGCAAATCCGCGACGAAAAAGCTGCGCCTGCCCGGAAAACTCGCCGATTGCTCGGCCAAAAATCGCGATAACACCGAGCTGTTTTTGGTCGAAGGAGATTCCGCTGGCGGCTCGGCCAAACAGGGGCGCAATCGTAAAACGCAGGCGATCCTGCCCCTGAAGGGTAAAATCCTGAACGTGCTGGGCGCGGCCTCCAACAAGATGGCGACCAATCAGGAAATCAACGACCTGTGTCAGGCCATGGGCGTGCTGCCCGGCGCAAAATTCGACGTTAACGATCTGCGCTATGAACGCATCATCATCATGACCGACGCGGACGTCGACGGCGCCCACATCTCCGCCCTGCTGATGACATTTTTCTTCAGCCAGATGCTTCCGCTAATCGAAAAAGGCCACCTGTTTCTGGCCATGCCACCGCTCTACCGCCTGACCCAAGGCCCCAAATCCGTCTATTGCGCGGACGAGGCCGAGAAGGACATGTACCTTGAAAAAGGCCTCGGCGGACGGGGTAAAATCGACGTCTCGCGCTTCAAGGGATTGGGCGAGATGAACCCCTCGCAACTTAAAGAGACCACCATGGACCCCGCCACCCGCACCCTGATCCGCGTCACCATAGACGAGGACGAACCCGGCGAAACCGCCGATCTGGTCGAGCGTTTGATGGGTAAGAAGCCGGAGTTGCGGTTCCAGTATATTCAGGAGAATGCTAGGTTTGTGGAGGAGTTGGATGTTTAGAGGGAAGGTATTTTTAGATGTTCGCATTATTTCTAGAACATTACACCATAAAATCTGCGAGGCGGGCACTAATGGTGTGCTCGTTTTTAACACTTCTGATTCCTGGAGCTGTTATCAAAGGTGAAGGTCTAAATGTATTTGGGTTAATTTTTGAAGTTAATCAAATTCAGATGCTAAGCACTATGCGAATCCTTAGTTCGTATTTTCTCTGGATATTTATGTGGATTAATATTTTTGATACGTCAAAGAACGCGCAAAAATCTGTTACTTCATACTTTTCAATGCAAATTAAAAGTGCACGTAAAGACGCAAAAAGCGTTGACTATGACATGAAACAT
>CAKZNY010000290.1 GCA_937132145.1 uncultured Paracoccaceae bacterium
CTGCTCCTATGTCCATATACGCGCTGGAAGATTACACTGTGGTTCGCCACGTTATGATTAAACATTTGCGGAGCGGCGCAGTTAATGAATTTTGACCAACAACTTGGCCGTAACCGCAATCATTTCTTCCGTAACGTGCAATACGCGATTTAAAAGGAATCGAGAAGTTTCGCAAAATCGATATGAAATTCCAGTTGATTTTTTCATCAACTCACCGTTCACTGTTAAAAACAGACTACGGACCTCACGCGGGCAATGCAGAACATGATCAAAGCAGACCACAACGACCCCGCCTCGCTTGGCCGTGACTTGCGGGCCTTGCGAAAGGCGCGCGGGCTGACCTTGACCACGCTTGCGAAAAGCATTGGGCGCTCGGTCGGGTTTCTTAGCCAGATTGAGCGCGGGCTGTCGACACCGTCGATCACAGACCTCCGCGCTCTCGCCAAGGCTTTCGATGTGCCGCTTAGCTGGTTTTTCCTGACTGATAACGGCGACGAGGCCGAGCGTGGATATATAGTGCGGGCCAGTTCGCGCCGCGCGCTGGGATCATCTGAAGAGGGCTTGGTCGAGGAGCTGCTCTCGCCCGATCTGGGCGGCAGCTTCGAGATGCTCCGCTCGGTGATGGAACCCAAGGCCGAGCAGGCCGAGTTGAATTTACGACAAACCGAGGAGGCCGGATACGTTGTCTCTGGCGCACTTGATCTATGGATCGGCGATCAGATGTTCAGCTTGAAGGCAGGCGACAGTTTTCGTTTTGATCACAAACCGCATCGCTGGCGTAATCCGGGCGACGTGCAAACCGTTATAATCTGGGTGGTTAGCCCGCCCGTTTACTAAAGGATAAAATACATGGCCGAAATTCCCTCTACCGCGCGCGTGGTTATCATTGGCGGTGGCGTCGTTGGCGCCTCGGCGCTTTATCATATGGCCAAGGCTGGCTGGACGGATTGCGTGCTGCTTGAGAAGAACGAGCTGACGTCCGGTTCCACGTGGCACGCGGCGGGCAATGTGCCGACGTTTTCGACGTCTTGGTCGTTGATGAATATGCAGCGTTATTCGGCGGAATTGTATCGCGGGTTGGCGGATGAGGTTAACTACCCGATGAATTACCACGTCACCGGTTCTATCCGGTTGGCGCATTCGGCTGAGCGGATGCAGGAGTTTCAGCGCGCGCAGGGCATGGGGCGGTATCAGGGTATCGAGCTTGACATGTGCGATATTTCCGATCTCAAACGCCTGTATCCGTTCCTTGAAACGCATGATCTGGCTGGCGGGCTTTATGACCCGAATGACGGCGATATCGACCCCGCGCAGCTAACGCAGGCTTTGGCCAAAGGCGCGCGGGATATGGGGGCGCAGATTATCCGTTTCTGTCCGGTCGAGGGTGTCAGGCGTGAAAACGGCGAGTGGATTCTGGAGACGCCAAAGGGTGAAATCAGGGCCGAGATCGTAGTGAACGCTGCGGGATACCGCGCGCAGGAACTCGGCCGGATGTTCATTCCGTTTGGCGGTCGCGAAGTGCCGATGATGACGATGAGCCATCAGTATTTGCTAACCGAAGAAATCCCCGAGCTGAAGGAATGGTCTGAATCCGGCGGCCAAAAACTACCGCTTCTGCGCGACGTCGACAGCTCGTATTACCTGCGGCAAGAGAAGAACGGCCTGAACCTCGGCCCTTACGAGCGGAATTGCAAAGCGCACTGGATGACGCCCGACGACAAGATGCCGGACGATTTTTCCTTCCAGCTTTACCCCGATGATCTTGAGCGTCTGGAGTGGCATATCGAGGATGCGATGGCCCGCGTTCCGATGCTGGGCAAGGTCGGGATCAGCAGCGTTATCAACGGGCCGATCCCCTACACGCCCGACGGAAATCCACTGATTGGCCCGATGCCCGGCGTGCCCAATGCCTTCGAGGCGTGCGTGTTTACCTTTGGTATCGCGCAGGCGGGTGGGGCTGGCAAAGTGCTGGCCGAATGGATAACCGAGGGGCAGACCGAGTGGGATATGTGGTCGTGTGATCCCCGTCGTTTCACCGGATTTATTGATCAGGATTACACCAACCAAAAAGGCATGGAGATTTATGGTTACGAGTACGCCATGCATTTCCCGCGCCATGAATGGCCTGCGGGGCGGGACAAGAAACACTCTGCCATCCACGACAGGATTTCGGCGTTGGGTGCGCAATTCGGCCCTGTAAACGGCTGGGAACGTGCGACTTGGTACGCACAGGAAGGCGACGACACGTCGCATGAATCCACCCAGACTTGGGAGCGTGACGGCCCTTGGCAACAACGTATTCGCGAGGAATGCCTCGCGGTTCGTGACGCGGCTGGCATCCTCGATTTGCCCGGTTTCTCGCGATATCGCGTGGAAGGTCCAGGCGCGCGGGAGTGGCTGGCTACGCGCACGACCAGTCTTGTTCCCAAGGTCGGGCGCATCGGCTTGGCCTATTTCGCGGATAAGCGCGGGCGTGTTGTGACCGAGATGTCGATCATTGCGAAAGGCGAAGATTCCTTCCTTCTGATCACGGCCGGCACAGCCGAATGGCATGATTTCGAGCTGTTGACGCGTAACCTGCCGGAAGGCTCGGACATCGAAATCCGGAATGTTACCGAGGAGTTTTCCTGCCAGATTTTGACTGGCCCGAACTCCCGCGCGATTCTGGCTGAAGTTTGTGACGCTGACCTGACGAAGTCTTGGCTGACGCATCAAACGACACAGATTGCCGGAAAACACTGCCAGCTAATGCGAGTCTCGTTTGCCGGCGAACTGGGTTGGGAGGTGCATACGAAAACCGGGGATACCGCCGAAGTCTTCGATGTGGTTTTCGCGGCCGGGAAGGCGCACGGGCTAAAACCGTTCGGGATGTATGCGCTTGATAGTTTGCGGCTTGAAAAAGGGTATCGGGCTTGGAAAGGTGATCTTTCGACAGATTACTCGATGCTGGAATCAGGTCTGGACAGGTTCCTCAAGCTGGACAAAGAACAGGATTTTCCCGGCAAGACAGCCTTGCTGATCGAAAAACAGCGCGGTGTCAAAAAACGCTTTGTGACCTTGATCGTCGAGGCAGGCACATCCGACGCCCCTTACATGTCGACCCTTTGGCATAACGGCGAGGTCGTCGGCGAGACCACCTCTGGCGGATGGGGGCACCGGATCGACAAATCCATCGCGCTCGGCATGTTGCGTGCGGATTTGACCGAGGCCGGAACTGAAATCGAAGTAGAAATATACGGCGTGCGCTGCAAGGCCACGGTCCAGCCGGACCAACCGTTGTGGGATCCTAAAAACGAAAGGCTACGCTCATGAGCAAACCTCTTCCAACGCACGCAAGGGCAGTGATTATCGGGGGTGGCATCGCGGGCGCGTCTGTTGCCTACCATCTGGCGAAACTCGGCTGGAAAGATGTGATCCTGCTGGAACGCAAGCAGCTAACCAGCGGCACAACGTGGCACGCAGCAGGCTTGATCGGTCAGCTTCGCGCCAGCGCCAACATGACCCGTTTGGCAAAATATACGCAGGAGCTGTACTTCAAGCTTGAGGAAGAAACCGGCGTTGCGACGGGGATTCGGCGTAACGGCTCTATCAGTGTTGCCCTAACCGAAGAGCGCCGCGAGGAGCTGTACCGAGGTGCCTCGATGGCGCGCTCTCTCGGTGTTGAAGTCGAGGATATTTCTCCGCAGGAG
>CAKZNY010000291.1 GCA_937132145.1 uncultured Paracoccaceae bacterium
AGGGTGATGTTTTCCCTAACAGTTCTGTTAATGACTCGGGCGCTGCTATTAACATTCGCGCCCCAAATGTTGTTACGCTTTCCAGCGGCTTCTACTCCTTCGCTTCGGCTTCTGTCGGCGTTACGCTGACGCAAGAACTGAACAACGGTATGTGGTCGCAAGCCTGTCGGCTTCTTCCGTTCTCGACTGGGATCTCGACGGTACGATCACTACGGGTCCTGCAGACGTTGTTGCAATGCTCGAAACTGCCTACGGTTCGATCTCCTTCGGTGATATCGACAACGTAAACGACGAATCGTTCTCTGAAGTTGCCGGTATGACCGTTGTCGAGGGTGATTTCGGTGTAGGTGGTGCGGGCACTGTTGCTCACGAGGTGCGTGCTGAAACTACTTTGGGCGGCTATTCCATCGCAGCATCCACAGACTTCGCTTCTACAAATGTTGCATTGCAGGTTTCCGGTTCCACAGGTTCTGTTGACTTCGCGCTGTATTACGAAACAGACATCATGGGCTTCACAGCGTCCACAGCCGTTGGTGGCATGGACCTTGCGTTCGCATATGCTGACGATACAGCGGCTGCTGAAACTTCGTTTGGTGTTGGCGTTGGTTATACGCTTTCCAGCACAATTTCCGTTTCGGGTTCCTATGCGTCTAACACAACAGGCGTTGATCAGATCGCAGTTGGCGTAGCATACGACGGCGGTGCTATCACTGCTTCCGCTGACTTCGACGTAGACGCATCCGTGCTGGATCTAGCTGCTGGTTACACAATGGAAGTACAAGCTGGTACAACTGTAACTGTTGGCGTAACTGTTGACGACGCAACTGGCGCCTCGACTGTTGGTTACTCGGTTGACATTGCACATGTTGTTGGTGACTTGGGCGTATATGCTGGTTACGACGATGTTGACGGAACATACGTCGGTGCTAACTACGACCTAGGTGGCGGCGCTAGCGCATTCGTTTATACTGCAGACGGCGCTGACCGTGGTCCACTTGAGTGGAACGGCGCAAAAGCTGGTATCGCACTTACATTCTAAGCCTAACGGTTTAGTTTGAATTAGAGAGGGCGGGTCGATTGGCTCGCCCTTTTCTTTTGTTCTCTTGAATGGGAACGCCGCGCCCTGTAGGCATTCCAAAGACGGAGGATGGCACATGGCGCTTTTAGATATTCAACAACGTATTTCTGCGGCAGAAGTTAAGGCCAGTCGCCCAGTGGGATCGGTCCAGCTTATCGCTGTCTCCAAGGTCCAACCCAACGAACGGGTGGTGGAAGTGTTGCAGCAAGGACATCGCTTGTTTGGTGAAAACCGTGTGCAGGAAGCCGCAGGCAAGTGGCCGGATTTCCGGATTGCGTACCGCGACGTTCAGGTGCATCTGATCGGCCCGCTCCAGACAAACAAGGTCAATCAGGCGGTGGAACTGTTTGATGCGATCCATACGGTGGACCGTCAGAAGCTGGCCAAGAAGCTGGCGGATGCGGTGCAGAAACGCGGGGAATGCCCCGAATTATTCATTCAGGTCAACACCGGCGAGGAGCCGCAGAAGGCCGGTGTGCTGCCTGCCGAGGTGGACAGTTTCGTGAAAACCTGCCGTGAAACATACGATTTGAAAATCGCGGGGCTGATGGTTATCCCCCCGATGAACGAGGAACCCAGCCTGCATTTCGCGCTGCTCGCCAAGATGGCTGTGCGCAATGGTTTAAGCGGGTTATCGATGGGGATGAGCAGCGATTTTGAGCGCGCAATTGCGCTGGGGGCGACGCATGTGCGGGTAGGCTCGGCCATATTCGGGGAACGGGTTGCGGGCGTTAACCTTTAGGCATTTGGCCGTGATTTACGTGTGCACAACCTGTACACAACCCGTACACAACGCGTATGTACGATTTCAGTGTGCGCTGCGTTAACCTTTTAGCGAAACCGCCGAGCGCAGCGAGGCTCGGCCCAACGGGAGGGGTTTCGTTTGGCGTGCCAAACGACGACCCTGACGGGCGGGAGAGTGCCTTGGTTTTATCATAAGTGAAAAGCCAGCTTATGGCAGCCGTGCGGACATTCCTGCCGTTCGCTGCGCTTACCCAGTTGCGGGAGAGCTTGAAATAGTGAACTAATCAACATTAGTAACACAAACATTTATCTAGCCGAACAGGACACGATGACAGACGAGATTACTTCAAAACTATTAAAGGCACTTCGCGGTGATTTGGCGTCAGCGCTTGCGGACTTTAAAGCCTATGA
>CAKZNY010000292.1 GCA_937132145.1 uncultured Paracoccaceae bacterium
CTGGCATGATGCGGGCTAAATCCTGCAATGTTTCTGGCAGATCAGAGCGACCACCGAAAGGAACGCCGGTTGCGAAAACTGTTTCGATCATCTCGCGGCGCGCCGATACACGCAGCCGGCGGTTATTAAGCCAAGCGCCTTCGCCTTTTTCAGCGGTAAAAACTTCGTCTTTTACGGGGTCGTAGACAACAGCCGCGACGATCTCGCCGCGATGCTCCAACGCGATTGAAATTGACCAATGCGGCATCCCGTGCAGGAAGTTCGTTGTGCCATCAAGTGGGTCAACGATCCAGCGGCGAGTCGGGTCTTCGCCGAATGTTTCTTCGGATTCCTCCCCAAGGAAACCGTAGTTCGGGCGCGCTTCGGTTAGTTGCTCGCGGATTTCCTCCTCGGCCGTGGTGTCGGCTTTGGACACAAAATCGCCCGGACCTTTGGAGGAGACCTGAAGGTTTTCCACCTCGGCAAAATCGCGCAGAAGTTTACGACCGGCGACGCGGGCCGCTTTGACCATGATATTCATATTGGCAGAGGCGTGATACATGTGTTTGGCTTTCAAGAGATGCGGCAAACGCCGCCGTATAATTTGCGATCAGGCGCGTTCGACGTATTCCATGGTTTCGGTGGAAACCACAATCGCCTCGCCCTCGCCAACGAAGGGCGGGATCATGACGCGCACGCCGTTATCCAGAATGGCGGGCTTGAAGCTGTTGGCGGCTGTCTGGCCCTTAACCGCAGGCTCGGTTTCCGCAATCGTACAGGTGACGCGCTGGGGCAGGGCCGCACTTAGGGCTTCGTCGTCGTAGTATTCAATCTGGATGGTCATGCTGTCTTGCAGGAACGGGCGGCGATCCCCCAGAATATCGGCAGGCAGTTCGATCTGCTCGTAGGTTTCCGTATCCATGAACACCAGCATGCCGTCATTTTCGTACAAGAACTGCTGGGTCCTCTGCTCAAGACGCACCTTTTCAACCTTATCCGCGGCACGAAACCGCTGGTTCAGTTTCGAGCCGTTACGCAGGTTCTTCATCTCCACCTGTGCAAAAGCGCCGCCCTTACCGGGTTTCACATGGCTGACTTTTACAGCGACCCACAGGCCGTCATTATGGTCCAGAATGTTGCCTGGGCGAATTTCGTTACCGTGGATTTTGGGCATGGCGCGCTCTCGAATAATAATTCATGTATGGCGCTCTATAATTCACCTGTCAGGGGCTTGCAAGGTGGTGGTTTTGGGCTAGCGTATCCGAAGGTTTGTTTAATAGATTCGTGTGAACGCATAAGGATCCCAGACGTGCATTACTCAGTGCTCCAAATTCTTAAGAACGGGTTGACGGGAAATAAGGGCTGGAAGCCGGTTTGGCGTAATCCGGAGCCTAAGAAATCCTACGATATCGTTATTATCGGTGGCGGCGGGCATGGGCTATCAACCGCGTATTATCTGGCCAAGACCTATGGCATCCGAAATATCGCCGTGCTCGAAAAAGGCTATCTGGGCGGGGGGAATGTCGGGCGCAATACCACCATCGTGCGGGCGAATTACCTGCTGGACGGGAACTTGGAGTTTTATTCGCACTCATTGAAGCTGTGGGAAAATCTTGAACAGGAACTGAACTATAACGTCATGCTCTCGCAGCGCGGGTGTTTGTTACTGGCGCATAATGACGGGCAATTCGACGATTTGGCTTGGCGCGGTAATGCCAATCTGGCAACGGGCGATGATGCGGTTTTGATGAGCGCGGACGATGTGCGGGCCTACACCCCTTACCTGAATTTCGACGATGCCCGCTTTCCGATCCGGGGGGGCTTGTTGCAACGAACCGGCGGCACGGCGCGCCATGATGCGGTTGCCTGGGGCTATGCGCGGGGTGCGGATATGCGCGGTGTGGATTTGATTCAAAATTGCGAAGTCACGGGCTTCCGGATCGAGGGCGGCAAGATCAAAGGGGTCGAGACGTCGCGCGGATATATCGGTGCTGGCAAGGTGGGGATGTCGGTCGCGGGGCGGACCTCGCAAGTGGCCGAGATGGCCGGACTGCGTTTGCCGATCGAAAGCCATGTCTTGCAGGCGTTTGTAACCGAAGCCGTGAAGCCGGTAATAGATACGGTGATTTCGTTTGGAATGGGGCATTTCTATATCAGCCAGTCGGACAAAGGCGGGCTGGTTTTTGGCGGCGATATTGACGGCTATAACAGCTATTCCCAGCGTGGAAACCTGCCGATGGTCGAACATGTGGCCGAAGCCGCAATGGCCTTGATGCCGATGATTGGCAAGGCGCGGATGTTGCGAAGCTGGGGCGGTATTGTGGATATGAGCATGGATGGTTCCCCCATCATCGACAAAACCCCGATCGAGGGTTTGTTCCTGAACGGCGGCTGGTGTTACGGCGGTTTCAAGGCCACACCTGCGGCGGGGGCCGCGTTTGCACATCTGATGGCGACGGGGGAAAAGGCGGCTTGGGCGACCAAGTTCAACCTGAACCGTTTCGAGACCGGACACGTGATTGATGACGAGGGCACTGGCGCTCGTCCCAACCTGCATTGAGGGTCGCGACATGAGAATACATTGCCCACACTGCGGAGAGCGCGACCACCGCGAGTTTGAATATCTCGGGTCTGCCAAACTGCTTGAACGCCCCGAAGGTGGCGATGCCGCCGCGTTTCACGACTATGTTTTCCAGCGAAAAAACCCGACGGGCGAGAACGCCGAGCTGTGGCAGCACGTAATGGGATGCAGTGCGTGGCTGCATGTCGTGCGAAATGTCACCACACATGAAATCATCGCGGTTAAACTGGCCCGCGATGTGAAGGAGGCGGCACGATGAACCGTATCCCGACAGGCGGTCTGATTGATCGCGATATTTCTATTCCTTTCACGTTTGACGGGCAGAAATATACCGCGCATCCCGGCGATACGCTGGCCTCGGCATTACTGGCGAACGGGGTGCGGCTTATGGGGCGCAGTTTCAAATACCATCGCCCGCGCGGGGTGCTGACGGCGGGGTCTGAAGAACCAAACGCGCTGATGGAAATTGGCGAAGGCGCGGATCGCACACCCAATACGCGGGCGACAACGTGCGAGGTTTACCACGGCATGGTCGCGCAAAGCCAAAACCGTTTTCCAAGCCTTAAGGTGGATATGTTGGCGGTTAACGATCTGTTATCGCCGTTTTTGGGTGCGGGTTTCTACTACAAGACCTTCATGTGGCCGAAGAAATTCTGGGAGGCGGTATACGAGCCTATTATTCGTCGCGCGGCTGGCTTGGGGCGCTTATCCGGTCAAGCCGACAAGGCGGTTTACGAAAAAGCATGGGCCTATTGCGATGTGCTGGTTATTGGCGGCGGTCCGGCAGGGTTGATGGCCGCTTTCACGGCGGGCAAGGGCGGCGCGAAGGTTATTCTGGCGGATGAAGATTTCATCATTGGTGGGCGTCTGAACAGCGAAAAAACCGAAGTAGACGGGAAACCGTCGCATCGCTGGGCTGCGGAAATGGCGGCAAAATTGCGCGAGATGCCGAACGTTCGGGTGATGATCCGCACGACCGTAACGGGGGCATATGATGGTGGAACTTATGGCGCAGTGGAGCGGGTGGCGGATCATCTCGCGGATGCAAAGGGTGCGCCACGGCAGATATTCTGGCGGATCGTGGCCAAACACACAATCCTTGCGGCGGGTGCCACGGAACGCCCGATCGCGTTCCCTGACAATGATCGCCCCGGGATCATGCTGGCCGGGGCCGTTCGCACCTACGCGCATCGCTACGGGGTAGCGGCTGGGCAGCGCGTGGCGGTTTTTACCAATAATGATGATGGCTGGCGAACGGCGCAGGACTTGCTGGCGTTAGGGGTTACAGTCACGGCGTTGATTGATACACGCACTGACGTTTCGCCCGATATTGATTGCCCCGTTTTCACAGGTGCTGCGGTTGTCGGGACAAGCGGGCGACTGGGTATTGAACGCTTGTCGGTGCGCACATCCGATGGTGCTGTGCAACAGATCAACGCCGATTGTCTGGCGGTTTCGGGTGGCTGGAACCCCGCCTTGCATCTAACGGGGCATATGGGCGGCAAACCCACATGGCGCGAGGATATTGCGGCCTTTGTGCCCACACCGAACAGCATTCCGAATTTGATTGCGGTCGGGGCCGCAAACGGAAATTTCTCGACACTTGGCGCGTTGAAAGAGGGCATGGCGGCAGCCAAAGCGGCACTCAAAGACCTGCGCTTGAAGCAGGTGCGCCCGCATGTGCCGGTCGCTGATGATGCACAGGGCGCTGTGGCTGCGTATTGGCATGTGCCAGATGTTAAGGGGCGCTCGTGGCTGGATTTCCAGAACGATGTGACGGTGAAAGACATAGAGTTGGCACACCGCGAAAACTTCCGCTCGGTCGAGCATATGAAGCGCTACACGACGTTGGGAATGGCCACCGATCAAGGCAAAATGTCGAACATGGGCGCGTTGGCGGTTATGGCAGAGCTGACCGGACAAAGTATTCCCGAAACGGGCACAACTATTTTTCGCCCACCCTACACACCTGTGCAAATGGGTGCGCTTGGCGCTGGCGGGGCTGGCAAAGGCTTTGCGCCCGAGCGGTTCACAACAACCCATGACTGGGCGGTTGCGCGCGGTGCGGTGATGATCGAGGTCGGGCTGTGGCATCGGGCCTCGTGGTTCCCCGCCGCCGGTGAAACCCATTGGCGGCAATCCTGTGATCGCGAGGTCAAGATGGTGCGCGAGGCTGTCGGGATTTGTGATGTTAGCACGTTGGGAAAAATCGATATTCAAGGACCGGATGCCGGTGTGTTTCTGGACCGCGTTTACACCAACATGTTCTCGACCCTGAAAGTCGGGAAGGTCCGTTATGGTCTGATGCTGCGCGAAGACGGGATGGTTCTGGACGATGGTACGACCGCGCGGTTGGGGGAAAACCATTTTGTTATGACCACGACGACAGGGGCGGCTGGTCCGGTGATGTCACACCTCGAGTTTTGCGCGCAATGTCTTTGGCCGGAACTTGACGTGAAAATGATTTCCGTCACGGAACAATGGGCGCAAATCGCGGTGGCTGGGCCTAAGTCGCGCGACTTGTTGGCAGGCTTGATCGGCGATGTTTCGAATGCGAGCTTTCCATTCATGGGATGTGGAAACGTGTCGATTGGCGGGGTTAACGCGCGCCTGTTTCGCATCTCGTTCTCGGGCGAGCTTGCGTATGAAATTGCTGTTCCTGCGGGGTACGGCGCGGCTTTGATGGTTGAGCTGGTGAAGCGCGCCGAAGCGTTGGGCGGAGGGGCCTACGGTATGGAGGCGTTGAACGTCTTGCGGATCGAAAAAGGATTTCTGACCCACGCCGAAATGGATGGGCGTGCCACGGTGGCTGATTTGGGGATGTCTGGCATGATGTCCACAAAAAAGGATTTTATCGGCAAGGTTTCCAGCCAGCGCGAGGGGTTGCTGGACCCCATGCGGGAACAACTGGTCGGGATCAGGCCCGTTGGGCCGGTGCGGCAGATTTTGGGTGGCTCGATCATGGTGGATGTCGATGCGGAACCAATCCGCGAGAATATGCAAGGCCATGTGACATCGGTTTGCTATTCCCCGACACTGGACGGGATGATCGGGTTGGCGTTTGTCAAAGGCGGACATGGGCGGATCGGCCAGACAATTCGAGCCGTCGATTTGCTGCGAAACCTTGATACGCTGTGCGAAATAGTCTCGCCGCAATTCCATGACCCAGAAGGGGAGAAGGCGCGTGGCTGATTTCAAATTACACCCAAGCGAAGCCCTGATCGGGCAACCTATCGAGATTGGCGCGGCGGTTTTGGCCTGCAACCAACCAGCAAACATTCTGTCGGTCGCCCCTTTCAAAGGGCAGGGGATGGCGGTTAACGATGTATTAAAGGCAGTGGTGAAGCTCGCGTTGCCAACAGTCGGGAGGGTCAGAACCAAGAAGCACGTTCGCGCGATGTGGGCCGGACAAGGGCAATGGTTTGTTGTCGGGGATATCGAGCTGGCAGTGCTGGCCCAAGCCTTGGACACCAAAGCCGCCGTTACCGATCAAAGCGACGCATGGGTTGTCTTGACGCTTGGTGGGGCGGACGCGCGTGAAGTGATGTCGCGCCTTTGTTCGCTGGATTTGGATGCGCTGGAGCAAGGTCAAACCGCGCGCGCGGAATTTGCACATATGATGTCGTGCATCACGCCAACGCCAGAGGGTTTCGAGATCATGATCATGCGCTCGTTCGCGAAAACGGCGATCCATCACACACGCGAGGCCATGGGTAAACTTGCAGCGCTTCGGGCGTTGTAACTATTCAGGCGTTACGTCTTTGCCACTGGCATATTTGCTGATTTCAACGGAAGATTTGCAGTCGATCATGCAGGCCTCGGTGAAGAGCGGATATTCGGTGAGCGGTCGGTCATCGGGATAGAAGTTAGCCTCGTTCCCCAGCGGAAGGTCGCGGAAGTTGGCTTTGGAAAGCTCGAAATCCTCATCATCCACAATCTCGTTTAGGTACATAATATAAGCCGTTAGCGCATAAACCTCGTCTGCGCTTAACGATTGTGCATTGCCAAAAGGCATCGCGCGGTTGATGTAATCCCAAACGGTCGAAAGATATGGCCAGAAAGACCCCACAGTTTTGAGGGGCCTATCGCTGGTTAGCGTGTCAAAGCCACCCGCCAGCGCGGGCCAGCGATCGACGCCTTCGCCGAAATCGCCATGACAGACTGCACATTGCGCGTCGAAAATCGTTTCGCCGTCTGCCACTGTGCCGGAACCCTCGGGTAATCCCAGCCCATCGGGGCGGATGTCGATGTCCCATGCAATGACTTCGTCGGGTGTGGCTAGACGCCCGATCCCGCCTGCGAATACAGGGACGGCGAGAAGGGTGATTATTAGCGTTGCGTTAAGAAATTTCGACATTTTCGACCACCCCGTCACTGTCAACAGACCAAGTCTGGATGCCATTATTGTGGTAGTTCGAAACCTCGCCACGAATTTTACGCAATGCGTCTTTCGTCGGTTGCACGTATCCGGTTGTGTCATGTGCGCGCGATTGCAGAAGCAGCGGTTTGCCGTCCCAGTCGAATTCGAAATAGAAACGGTGGGTGGATTTATCGAGGCTAGGCCCGTCAACCCGCGCTTTATGCCAGCTAACACCACCGTCAATTGTCACATCCACACGCGGAATAATCCCTTGACCGGACCACGCAATCCCCGTGATTACGGTCGGCCCCTTGCCATGCAATATCGGCGCTTGCGGGGAGGGTTCAGTGATCACTGATTTTGCATCCATCACCCACGTAAACCGGCGTGCATTGCCGCTAGGCAGAAGGTCTGTATAGCGCGCGGTCTCCTCTCGGTGATGCCAGGGTTGATCGCCGATCTCTAGCCTGCGAAGCCATTTGATCCACATATTACCTTCCCAACCGGGGACAACCAGCCGGACGGGGTAGCCTTGCTCAGCCCGCAAGGCCTCGCCGTTCATTTTGAACGCGATCATGCAATCGTCCAGCACTTTTTCCATCGGGATCGAGCGGGTGAGGCCAGCGGCATCCGCTCCTTCGGCCAGCAACCATTTACCTTCGGTTTTAATGCCAGCCTCGGCCAAAATGTCTTTAAGCATCACGCCGGTATACATGACGTTGTGTATCATCCCGTGGGTGAATTGCACGCCGTTTAGCTGTGGGCCGCGCCACTCCATGCCGGAATTCGCAGTGCATTCAAGGAAGTACACTTTGTTATGACGCGGGAAACGCATCAGGTCTTGCAGGGTGAACACCATCGGGCGATCCACCAGACCGTTAATCATCAAGCGATATTCCGAAGGATTTATTTCGGCGACACCACTGTGATGGCGCTCGAACGCCAGCCCGTTGGGCGTGATAATTCCGTCAAGCTGGTGCAGTGGCGTGAAGTTGATCGAGGAGGTGTCCACGGCTGTCAGCCACGGCACCGATTTGCGCAAAACATGGGCTTCATGCGGCGAGGGCATACCATAGCCGCGTTCATCCACGCCTTTGCCAAGCACTTGCGCCCATGGTTGCACGTTCGTGATCGCAGGGTCACCCGCACCCGCGCGCGCACCCGTGGCTGCAATACCTGCAACCAGACCTGTGGTCAGGAATTTGCGGCGCGAAGGGCCGGACTTATTGCTCATCTAACCCTCCGGGTAATCAGTTAGGCGCCGGTGACTTTAACGGATTGGTTCGGATCGATCGATACCGTTCCTTTACGTCTAATGTAGTTTTCCACAACGTCCCAGATCGCCGGCCCTTCGGTTTCCTCGTTCACCGAGGCCCAGCCCGCGACAATGTAGGTCTTGGATGGCTCGATCTTTTCACCGGTTTTTAGAAACGTCATATCGGTGATCCGGTCGCCCTGTTTTTTGGACACGTCGATAGAATAGCCCATTCCACCCATGCGCACCATATCGCCGCCTTGTTGGTAATACGGGTCAGGATTGAACAGGTTGTCGGCCACATCTTCCATGATTGTGTGGATGCGCTCTCCGGTCATTTCTGTGCGATAAGCCGCGGGATAGCTCATGCCTGTGCAGTTGAAAATATCCTCGCGGGTGATGTCGTTACCGGGCAGCAGGGACGGGCCCCAGCGGAATCCGGGGGACAGGGCGATGTCTGCGTCGCGCTCTTCAATCAGGGCGTTACAAATCAGGTCATCCCATGTGCCGTTGAAGTTGCCACGACGATAGAGAAGGCTGTCGGTTTTGCCGATCACCTCGGTCAGCTGGTCTATGAAAGGTGCGCGCTGCTCGTCTATCAGTTTGGCAATCATCGGGTCTGGCTGGATCACGTCCGAGAAGATCGGGATCAGTTTGTGGTTGAAACCTTTGATTTCGCCGTCGCGCACGTCCAAATCGAGGCGGGTTACGAATTTACCGTTGGAGCCTGACGCGATCAGCATGGTTTTGTTAACCAACACGGGTTCAGGCAGGGCGTCGTGGGTGTGGCCCGTCAGGATCACATCAATGCCATCGACGCGGCTGGCAAGTTTACGGTCAACGTCGAAACCGTTGTGCGACAGCAAAACCACCAGTTCAGCACCCAAACCACGAACCTCGGTAACTAAATTGGCCATGTTTTCTTCACGAATACCAAAGCTAAGGTTCGGGAACAACCATTTCGGGTTGGCAATCGGCATGTAGGGGAAGGCCTGGCCGATCACGGCGATCTTCACGCCGCCACGCTCGAACATTTTGTACGGCTCGTAGGCGCGCTCGTCCCATTCGGTATCGAAAATGTTCGCACCAAGGAACGGG
>CAKZNY010000293.1 GCA_937132145.1 uncultured Paracoccaceae bacterium
GTTTTACGAGGGTCTCCACGGCGCTGTGAACGCTGGCGACATCAATGTTGCGAAATATGCGGACCTGAAGATTGGCGTTGTTCCGGTGATTAACCTCGAATGGATCCAGAAAATGCACCGCGACCGTGATGTGCGCGGGTATTCGACTGAGGCAATCACAGATGTAATCCTGCGCCGGATGGACGCTTATGTGAAGTGCATTACGCCGCAATTCTCGGAAACCGATATCAATTTCCAGCGTGTGCCTGTGGTTGATACATCGAACCCGTTCATCTCGCGTTCGATCCCGACACTGGACGAGAGCCTTGTGGTTATCCGGTTCCGTGATCCAAAGGGCATCGATTTTCCGTACCTGACCAACATGATTCAAGGGTCGTGGATGAGCCGCGCGAATTCTATCGTTGTACCGGGTGGAAAAATGGATTTGGCGATGCAGTTGATCCTGACACCGCTGATCTTGCGTCTCGCTGATAATTCCCGCCGCGCTTAAGGAGCTTTGGACATGACACAGAATAACGAAACAAATATGGCCAACGCCATCCGCGCCCTGACAATGGACGCGGTTCAAGCAGCGAAAAGTGGTCATCCGGGCATGCCGATGGGTATGGCGGATGTGGCAACGGTGCTGTTTAACCGTTTCATCAACATTGACCCGAGTGCGCCGAAATGGGCCGATCGGGACCGCTTTGTTCTGTCTGCGGGGCATGGTTCGATGTTGCTATACAGCATGCATCACCTGCTGGGTTTTGCCGATATGGATATGGAGCAGATCCGTAATTTCCGGCAACTGGGGTATCGTACGGCGGGGCATCCTGAATATGGTCACGCGGATGGTATCGAAACCACGACTGGCCCGCTGGGGCAAGGGCTGGCAACCGCTGTTGGTTTGGCCTTGGCTGAACGCATGCAGAATGCGCGGTTCGGCGACGATATGGTCGATCACTGGACGTATGTTATCTCGGGCGACGGGTGCCTTATGGAGGGCATTAGCCACGAAGCCATCGACTTGGCCGGCCACATGGGTCTGGGGCGGTTGATTTTGATGTGGGACGATAACAGCATCACGATTGACGGCGGCACGGATATGTCGACCTCGACCAATCAGCAAGCACGGTTTGCAGCCAGCGGCTGGCAGGTGATTTCGGTGGACGGGCATGACAAGGAGGCAATTGCTGTCGCAATTGCGGAGGCGCGTGCCGACGAGAGCCGCCCGACATTGATCGCTTGTAAAACGATCATCGGGTATGGCGCACCTAACAAACAAGGCACCTCGGGTGTTCATGGTGCGGCGTTGGGCGATGAAGAAATTGCGCTGGCACGTGAAGTTCTGGGTTGGCCACATGCGCCGTTCACAATTCCCGATGATGTGTATGCGTCTTGGCATTCGGTCGCGGCGCGCGGTAAAGCGGCGCGTGGGGATTGGGAGGCTCGGGCAAAACAAAGCCCCGCGTCAGACGAATTCTTTGCGGCGATGGGTGGCACTTCGCGGGGCGGGCTGAAGGCGGCGATTGCCAAATTCAAAGCCGAACTGTCAGCGGATAAGCCGAAGGTTGCGACGCGGAAGGCCTCGCAAATGGCGCTGGAAATTGTTAACGCTACGGTTCCAAATATGGTGGGCGGATCGGCTGATCTTACAGGTTCGAACCTGACGCGGACATCCGGTATGAGCGCTGTTACCAAAGACAACTACGGCGGTAATTACATCTATTATGGTGTGCGCGAGCACGGCATGGCGGCGGCAATGAACGGCTTGCACTTGCATGGCGGCTTCATTCCATATGGCGGCACATTCCTTGCGTTTGCGGATTACTGCCGCGGCTCTATCCGTTTGGCGGCGTTGATGGGCGTTCCGGTGATTTACGTTATGACCCACGATTCGATTGGTTTGGGTGAAGATGGCCCGACGCACCAGCCTGTTGAACAGGTAGCCTCGCTTCGTGCGATGCCGAATATTAACGTGTTCCGTCCAGCGGATGCGGTTGAAACGGCTGAGGCTTGGGAACTTGCGGTTATGAATAACGGCACCCCTTCAGTTATGGCGCTGTCACGGCAAGGTTTGCCTTTGTTGCGGACAGAGCACACCGAGGAGAACCTGACAGCCAAAGGCGCTTACGTTCTGCGTGAAGCGGATGGCGAGCGGGAT
Source organism: uncultured Paracoccaceae bacterium (assembly GCA_937132145.1). Taxonomy (GTDB): domain Bacteria; phylum Pseudomonadota; class Alphaproteobacteria; order Rhodobacterales; family Rhodobacteraceae; genus NORP23. Next base: position 2,144 of record CAKZNY010000293.1, read on the forward strand.
GTGACGTTGATCGCGACTGGCTCGGAAGTTGAAATCGCCATGGATGCGGCGGATATTCTGGCTGGCGAAGGCGTTAAAGTGGCCGTTGTTTCGGCACCGTGTTTTGAGCTTTTCGCGGCGCAGTCAGTGGATTACCGCAAGGCGACGCTTGGTGCTGCACCGCGTGTCGGGATTGAGGCGATGATTGAGCAAGGCTGGGGCAAGATGCTTGGTGACAATTCGGCGTTTATTGGTATGACTGGCTTCGGGGCATCGGCGCCAGCTGACGAGCTTTACAAGAAATTTGGAATTACAGCAGAGGCGACTGCACAGGCTGCACGCGATCTGATGGCTAACTAAAGGGAAGAACAATCATGGCTATTAAAGTAGGTATCAACGGGTTTGGCCGCATCGGCCGTAATATTTTGCGCGCAATCATCGAAAGTGGTCGCACCGACATCGAAGTTGTCGCGATCAACGATCTTGGTCCAGTTGAAATGAACGCGCATTTGTTGCGGTTTGACTCGGTTCACGGGCGTTTCCCTGCGACTGTTACGGTTGACGGTGACACCATCGACGTTGGCAAAGGTCCGATCAAGGTTACGGCTGAACGTGACCCGAAAAACCTGCCTTGGGGTAATGTTGACATCGCGCTGGAGTGCACAGGTTTCTTCACCAAACGCGAAGCGGCTGCGGCGCATCTGGAGAACGGCTCTAAACGAGTGCTGATTTCTGCGCCGGGTGCTGGTGCTGACCAGACGATCGTTTTTGGCGTTAACCACGATGTTCTGTCTGCTGCCGATACTGTTGTTTCCAACGCTTCGTGCACAACAAACTGCCTGTCGCCGGTTGTTAAAGTGTTGCATGACGCGATTGGCATTGATCACGGCTTTATGACAACGATCCACTCCTACACTGGCGATCAGCCGACTTTGGATTCGATGCATACCGACTTCTACCGTTCGCGTGCTGCTGGCCTGTCGATGATCCCGACATCAACTGGCGCTGCCAAGGCTGTTGGTCTGGTTCTGCCAGAGATGGCTGGCAAGATGGACGGCGTTGCGATCCGCGTGCCAACACCGAATGTTTCGGTTGTTGACCTGAAGTTCACCGCGAAACGTGACACAACGGTTGAGGAAATCAACGACGCGATTCGTGCGGCGGCTGATGGCCCGATGAAGGGTGTTCTTGGCTATACTGACGTGCCGAACGTCTCGATCGACTTTAATCACGATCCGCATTCGTCGATTTTCCACATGGATCAGACCCGCGTAATGGAAGGCACTTCTTGCCGGATCCTGACGTGGTACGACAACGAGTGGGGCTTCTCTAACCGGATGGCTGACACAGCCGTTGCCATGGGCGCATTTCTGTGAGTGAATTTCACACCATAAATGTTGCAGATGTGGCCGGACAACGCCTTGTTGTCCGTGCCGATCTGAATGCTCCGGTGCAGGATGGCAAGGTTTCCGACGCAACCCGTATTACGCGGTTCGCGGCGGGGATCAAGCCGTTGCTGGCCGCGGGTGCGCGTATTACGGTGCTGTCACATTTCGGTCGCCCAAAGGGCGTGCGGAACATGGATTTCACCATTGCGCCAATCGTTCCTGTACTGGCAGAGGCCCTTGGGTGCCCGGTTAACTTCATAGATGATTGTACCGGCGATGCAGCCGTTGCGGCATCTAATGCGTTGGGCAACGGCGAAATCATGCTTTGCGAAAATGTACGGTTTTATTTGGGCGAAGAGGCAAACGATACGGGTTTTGCGGCTGAATTGGCCAAGCTGGGCGATATATATGTGAATGACGCCTTCTCGACAGCGCATAGGGCACATGCATCGACGGCGGCCATCACAACGTTGCTACCTGCCTATGCGGGGCCTTTGATGGCCGAGGAAATCACGGCGCTTACCGCAGCCCTCGATAACCCGAAACGTCCGGCTGTTGCCGTTGTTGGCGGCGCGAAGGTCTCAAGCAAGATTGCGGTTCTGAAGAACCTTGTTGGCAAAGTCGATACCATTGTTGTTGGTGGCGGCATGGCGAATACGTTCATGCTGGCTGACGGGCACCCGATTGGTAATTCGCTTTGCGAAGAAGATCAGGTGCCGACGGTACATGAAATTCGTGCGCTGGCTGCGAAATCCGGTTGCAAGATCGTGCTGCCGGTGGACGTGGTTTGCGCGTTTGATTTTGCGCCAAATGCCAGACACATCATTACCGATCTGGACGGCTGCCCCGAGGACGCAATGATCCTCGATGCTGGTCCCAAGTCGGTCGAGGTGATTGCCGAGGTGTTTGCCAACTCTAAAACCATCCTCTGGAATGGCCCGATGGGCGCCTTCGAGATGGAGCCATTTGACATGGCAACCGTTGCTTTGGCGAAGGTTGCGGCGAAGCTGACTAAAGATGGCACGCTGGCCTCTATTGCCGGGGGCGGGGATACCGTTGCCGCGTTGAATATGGCCGGTGCTGCGGATGATTTCACCTATGTCTCCACCGCTGGTGGGGCGTTTCTTGAATGGCTGGAGGGCAAAGAGCTGCCCGCGATTGCCGCCCTACGCCGCGCTGCGGCTAATTAAAGGATTATATCATGGCCCTGATTACCCTTCGTCAATTGCTGGATCATGCAGCTGAAAACAGCTACGGCATGCCGGCGTTCAACATCAACAATATGGAACAAGGTCTGGCGATCATGAAAGCGGCGAGCAAGGTTAATGCGCCGGTTATCATGCAGGCCTCGCGCGGGGCGCGGTCCTATGCGGGCGACATCATGTTGCGGCATATGATTCAGGCGCTGGCGGAAATGTACCCCGATATTCCGGTGTGTATGCATCAGGATCACGGCAACAATGAACAGACTTGTATGTCCGCGATCCGATACGGTTTTACCTCGGTGATGATGGATGGCTCGCTTGAGGCCGATATGAAAACCCCTGCGGATTTTGAATACAACGTTGATATTACCGAACGTGTTTCGCGCATGGCGCATTGGGTTGGCGCATCGGTTGAAGGGGAGCTGGGCGTTCTTGGTTCGCTGGAAACTGGCGAAGCAGCCGAGGAAGATGGTTCCGGCGCTGTTGGTAAACTAACGATGGATCAGCTTTTGACTGACCCTGACGAGGCGGCCGAATTCGTGAAACGCACCAAAGTCGATGCGCTGGCGATTGCCTGTGGCACAAGCCACGGTGCGTATAAGTTCAGCAGCAAACCTACGGGTGATACGCTGGCGATGGGCGTAATCGAGGCGATTCACGCCAAGATCCCCGATGTTCACTTGGTTATGCACGGCTCGTCCTCGGTTCCGCAGTATTTGCAGGATCTGATTAACGATAACGGTGGCGAGATGGCGCAGACCTACGGTGTGCCGGTTGAAGAAATCGAGCGTGGCATCAAATCCGGTGTGCGCAAGGTGAACATCGACACGGACAACCGCATGGCGCTGACCGGCATGTTCCGCAAAGTTGCCAAGGATAACCCGAAAGAGTTTGACCCGCGCAAATTCATGATTCCAGCGATGGCCGAGATGGAAAAACTGGTTATTGACCGGTTCGAGCGCTTCGGTGCGGCGGGTCATGCCGCTAAAATCAAGATTATTCCGCTGGATGACATGGCGAAACGCTACGCTGACGGCTCGCTTGACCCGAAGGTAGGCTAATACGTTGACGCCCCGCACTTGCTGCGGGGCCTCCCCACCCTCTAAATATATCGAGGAACATCATGGACCGTTCTATCAAAATCGCTCCTTCCATTCTGGCATCTGACTTTGCCAACTTTGGCGCGGAAATTCGTGCAATCGAGGCCGAGGGTTGTGATTGGGTTCATGTTGATGTGATGGACGGGCATTTTGTGCCAAACATCACCTTCGGGCCGGATACCTGCAAGGCGATCCGCCCGCATATCAAGACGATCATGGACGTGCATCTGATGATCGCCCCGACGGACCAGTATTTGAAAGCATTTGCCGATTCCGGTGCTGATTACCTGACAATCCATGTGGAGGCGGGGCCGCATTTGCACCGCTCGTTGCAATACATCCGTGACCTTGGTTGCAAGGCCGGTGTGGCGTTGAATCCGTCAACGCCTGCCAGCTCGATTGAATATGTGATGGACCTGATCGACTTGGTTTGTGTGATGACCGTGAACCCCGGTTTTGGCGGGCAGAAGTTCATTCACAGCCAGATAGCAAAGGTGGTCGAGATCCGCAAAATGATCGGTGATCGTGATATTCACATCGAGATTGACGGGGGTATTACACCGGAAACCGGCCCGTTGATGGCAGCGGCCGGTGCCAATATTCTGGTGGCCGGTTCTGCGGTTTTCAAAGGTGGTTCTGTAGATAATCCGGCCCCTTACGGCGTGAACATCCGCGCCATTCGCGATGCGTCCGAAGCGGCACGTTAATGGCCGTAAAAGCGATCATTTTTGACGTTGATGGCACGCTTTCCGAAACGGAAGAGGCGCACCGTCAGGCGTTTAACGCAACGTTTAAGGAATTCGGCCTGCCGTGGGTCTGGACGCAAGAGCTTTACGGCGAACTGCTGAAAACTACCGGTGGGAAGGAGCGGATGACCGAGTATTTGATCAACCATCTGAACCAGCCAGCGGACCAAACCAAGATCGCTGAAATCCACGTTCGCAAGACGGAAATTTACGGCGCGCTGATCGCCAGCGGGGCCGCTGCGTTGCGCCCCGGGATAGCGGCGTTAATAGAAGACGCGGCAAGAAATGGCGTGCGGGTTGCCATCGCTACAACCACCAACCGGCCTAACGTTGATCGGCTGGCGGAAGCGTGTTTCGGCAAGGCTGCCGGTGACGTTTTCGAAGTGATCGCGGCGGGTGACGAGGTGAAGAACAAAAAGCCGGCGTCGGATGTGTTTGATCTGGCCGTGCGCGGTTTGGGTCTGGACCCGTCCGAGTGCGTCGGGCTAGAGGATTCGCGCAATGGCCTGCTGTCCTGCACGGGCGCAGGTGTCGCTTGCGTGGTGTCGCCGGGGGTCTATACGCTCGGGTCTGATTTTAGTGAAGCGGCGGCCGTTATCGACTGTTTCAGCGAAATTGATACCGTTGAAAAACTTAATAATTTGTTAGGAGAATAACATGGCTGCCGTTCCCCCAGTATGTGATTTTGGTTGGCAAGCGCCGGATTTCACGTTGAAGAATATCGATGGAAACATGGTCTCGCTCAGCGATGTAGCGGGGCCGAATGGCACGCTGGTCATGTTTATTTGCAACCACTGCCCCTATGTGAAATCCATTCTGGACCGGATTATTCGTGACGCGAAAGACCTGTCTGAATTGGGTATCGGCGTGGTTGCCATTAACGGGAATGACGCCGAGGGTTATCCCGAGGACAGCTTTGAGGGCATGCAGGAGGCCGCGGCGAAACACGGTTTCCCCTTCCCTTTTCTGCACGACGAAACACAAGATATTGCCAAGACTTATGGCGCCGCCTGCACGCCCGATTTCTTTGGTTTTAACACAAAAGGCGAGCTGCAATATCGTGGTCGCCTGGATGCGTCACGCAAAGAGGCCGGTCCAACGGACCTTCGTCGTGATCTTTACGAGGCAATGAAACAAGTAGCAGAAACGGGGCAGGGTCCGAGCGATCAGATCCCCTCGATGGGCTGCTCGATTAAATGGAAGGATGCGTAATGCGCGCTATTATTTTTGACCTCGATGGAACGCTGTGCGATTCCGCACCGGACCTGCGGGCAACGGCGAATGTTTTGTTACGATCCATGAGCTATCCACCTTTGTCGCTTGAGGTGATCCGTTCGTTCATCGGAAATGGTGTGCCGACGTTGGTAAAGCGTGTGATGGCGCATTCTGATATTGAATTTACCGATAAACGCCACGGCGAAATGACGGCTACGTTTGAGAAGCTGTATGCCGAAAATCCTGTCGTCAAAACGGTTTTGTACCCCGGTGTGCGCGACGCGCTTGATATGTTGAAGGCTCGTGGGTATGTGATGGGCGTGTGCACAAACAAGGTACACGGGATCACATTGCAGGTGCTTAAGGGGTTGAAAATACACCAGTATTTCGATGCGGTTGTTGGCGGGGATAGCCTTCCAACCCGTAAACCGGACCCAGCGATGCTGCTTGAGTGCATCAAACAATTGGGAACAAATGACGTTTGGTATGTGGGTGACAGTGAAGTCGACTCCGAAACTGCGGTGGCGGCCGGAATCAAGTTTTCGCTATACACCAATGGCTACCGTATGAGCCCTGTCAGCGAGATTGAACACACCACGCGGTTCAGTACTTTTGCTGATTTGGCCGGATTTCTGTCTGCGGTGAACGAAAAAACGGTGACGCTTTAGGGTATCTGGACAGTTTGCATCCAATATATGGGTAAACTAATGCCCGTCCTGACACAGTGCGTGGTCCGACAGAGACTGGATCACGTAACAATCCTTGATGCTATCACCGTGGCAACCCGTGGTGATCCGCAGCAACTCGACCTCCAGTTTTTGCAGTTTCGCGATACGTTCTCGGGTGGCGTTGAGGTGGTTCTGGGCAATTTGGTTGGCATCGGCGCAGGGCTGTTCGGGGTGCGCCGACAGGTCCAGTAATTCGCGAATCGCATCGATTTTCAAGCCGAGATCACGAGCGTGTTTGATAAACGTCAGGCGCTCAAGTTCAACGATCGAGTACCGCCGCTGGTTGCCTGCCGATCGCTCGGGCGCGGTGACCAGTTTCATCTGTTCATAATACCGGATCGTCGGGACTTTGACGCCAGTTTTGCGGGAGAGTTCGCCGATGGACAACAGCTCTCAAAAATCTCCTTGAAGCTCTAGTTGCTAGAGAGATTATATTTGTCGGGTGTTTTATATCGGGGTGCCGCCTGATAACACCACTTGCGCTACATGGCGCATCCAGCAGAATCCGATCATAGGCCTGTCCATCCCACCAGGTTGCCGGATTGCCGGCATCTCCTTCGATGATATTTGCCTGCTTCTGGATGCGTGCAAACGTCGACTTAAGTTTCTCCAGTCTTGCCCTGCTGATGTCCAGTACATCCAGTTGTTTCGGCTCTTGCCGTTGCAGGATATGCGCAGTTTT
>CAKZNY010000294.1 GCA_937132145.1 uncultured Paracoccaceae bacterium
CCGCAGAATCAAACGCAGTAGAAAATTCCGTGCTATCCGAAGAATTCTGGTCCGCCGAGGGCAGCGCTCTTTGGGTCAAACGCATCGTTCTGGTCATCCTCGGGATTACCGCACTGGCGATCTCGGCTAAAATCAAGTTCCCAATTCCCTACTCGCCCGTCCCTATAACCATGGGAACTTTCGCAGTTCTAACCATCGGCACAGCTTACGGCCCTCGCTTGGGTCTAGCGACGATTTTTGGCTACATGCTGATTGGTGCGCTTGGGTTCGACGTATTCGCCAACTCCGCCGCAGGCACGACAGGCATCGAGTATATGATGGGCAGCACTGGTGGCTATCTGGTTGGTTTCGTACTGGCAACATTTGCACTTGGATACGCCGCACGGCGCGGTTGGGATCGCAACATATTCTTGATGGCCGCTGCGATGTTTGTCGGCAACATTATCATCTACGTGCCCGGCGTTATGTGGCTGGCACACCTATATACATGGGAAAACGCGTTTGCGTGGGGCCTAACGCCTTACCTGATCGGCGACGCTATGAAGCTGGCCTTGGCCGCACTTCTGGTTCCGGCCGTTTGGAAAATGGTTGGCAAAGCACGCGGGTAATTCCAACGCTGAATGCATTCAAAGGGCGTCCACATCGGGCGCCCTTTTTGTATGCTCTAGATAAACTTCCGGAACAAATTAGTGCGATCGAACAGCTTTTCCAGCTCTTCCATACGGTCGCTAGTGACGTTCCAATTCCGGTCCTGAACGCAGGCGATCATCGTCTCGACGATCAACATGGTTGCGGTTGATGAATCCCACGCCGAGGGCACTTCGATCCGGCAGTTGAACCGATACGTGGCAAACTTCGAGACGGGCGAGCTCCACTGGTCCGTAAACAAAATAATCTCGACACCGCGTTCTTTGGCAAGCTCCGCCAACCTAAGAATATCGCGCTCGTAGCGGCGAATATCGAAGATCACAAAAACATCGCCAGCCTTCATGTCCAACACGTAATGCGGCCATGTGTTGGAGTTGGACGGGATCAGCGTAACCTTTTCGCGGGCCACTTGCATGTGCGTGAACATATAGTCCGCCAGCGCCCGCGTGATCCGCCCTCCGACAATGTAAACCGAGCGCTCCTTATCCGTAAGCATGGCACAGGCCCCGTCGAATTCATCCGGATCAATCTGCCCCAAGGTTTGACGCACATTCTGGATCACCGCATCAGCGAAGCGGTTAAGGATGTGCGTTTCGGGGGCCGTCGTCGCCCAGTTATCGTGCTTTGCAATCGGGTTGGAAATCCGCGCCTCCAATTCACCGCGCAAAGCCCGTTGAAATTCAGGATAGCCCTTAAAGCCCAGTTTTTGCACCATTCGCGCCACGGTGGGCGTAGATACATCCGCGTTTTGGGCAACCGTTGTTATGCTTACCAAGCCGGAAACCGGATAGTTATCCAGCAAGGAATTCGCAAGCTGCCGTTCCGCCCGCGTTAACGAATCGAACCTCGTCTGAAGCTTTTCAGCGATTGTTGTTACCGGAGTCGTCAATCTTATCCCCTTTGTTCTTTTGTAAAATTTATAACGCAGTTCGCATCCTTGCAACATATTTTACAGAAATTATGTTGACAGACTAGACCAACCTGTTCAATTCTCTTCAGAACACATAGAGGGTGGATTTTGAAGCCAGCAATACGCACATCAATTTTGTCCGCACCAGACGGCGCGGCTTTTGAAACAGTCAACCCTGACGGGTCGTCTGCTGTGTTGCTTGTCTGCGAGCATGCCTCAAAACACATACCCGCAAGTCTGGATAACCTTGGACTGGATGCCCAAACCGCAAACAGTCATGTGGCATGGGACCCGGGCGCGTTGTCTGTGGCCAAACATTTAAGTGCGATGCTTGATGCAGTTTTGATTGCGGCGACGGTTTCCAGACTGGTTTACGATTGCAACCGACCGCCCGAAGCGGCAGGTGCCATGCCCGCCAAAAGCGAGATTTTTCCAATTGCCGGGAACCAGAACATACCCCCCGAGGAAAAAGCCGCGCGCATTTCCGAGATTTATGTACCCTTCACCAACGCCATCCAGAACGTAATTTCTGCACGAGCAGACGCGGGACGCACAACCGTGATTGTCACGATCCACAGCTTTACGCCGATATATTTCGGGGAAAAACGTAAGGTAGAGCTGGGCGTCCTCCACGACCAAGACGCCACCTTGGCCGATGCAATGCTCGCGATCCCCAGCACGATGGAGGTTCATCGCAACCAGCCATACGGGCCGCAAGACGGCGTTACGCATACCCTTAAATTACACGCCCTACCGAATGGATTGCTGAACGTAATGATAGAAATACGAAACGATCTAATCGCAACAGATGCGGACCAGAAAAAGGTCGCAGATGAGCTGTCGGGCATGATCACCAAAGCACTTGATGCCCTTCGAGGTGCTGCGGATGTTACGGAGGCCTCGAATGCCTAGATGGATACGCACATATGTTCGCGTGGTCACGGCCGTAAACTACCGCGTTGGCCGCTTTGCCATGTATCTGATCTTTGTGATGATGGCGATTTTGCTGTGGTCGTCGATCTCGAAAACCTTCTTTGCACCGTCCCTGATAACGCTAGAGTTGGCGCAGTTCACCATGGTGGCATACTATCTGCTTGGCGGGCCGTATTCCATGCAGCTTGGCGGGCATGTGCGCATGGATCTGGTTTATGACGGGTGGTCGGACATGACCAAAGCATGGGTCGATGCCTTCACGATCTTCACGCTGATTTTCTATCTTGGCGTGCTATTTTACGGAGCGGTTTCCAGTTCAGCCTACTCATTGGGCTATTTCGGCGGCACACCTTTCGTATTCTTCAAGGACTTGGCCATCGCCTTCCTGACAGGTGGCCCCGCAGGCGTTGGCGAAATTACCGGATTTCTGGAACGAAACCCCTCCGCTTGGCGGCCCTATATGTGGCCGATCAAACTGATCGCTGCTACCGGAATATTCATGATGTTACTACAAGCCATTGCCGTCTTCTTCACAGACGTTGCTAAAATCCGCGGAGAAGAAATCTGATGTCTTTTGAAATGATCGCCCTGATGATGTTTGCCTCGATGATGCTAATGCTCATCACCGGACAACGGGTGTTTGCCGGTATCGGTTTTGTCGCCGTGGTTTCCGCACTCCTTCTGTGGGGGGATGGCGGCGTCGAGATCGCCTTTACCGCAAGCATGAAACTGATGAAATGGTATCCGCTTCTGACGTTGCCGCTGTTCATCTACATGGGATTTATCCTGTCGGAATCCGGTATTGCCGACGATCTGTACAAGATGTTCCATGTCTGGATGGGCGGGCTGAAAGGCGGGCTGGCGATTGGTACCATCGGCCTGATGGTCCTGATTTCCGCCATGAACGGGCTGTCCGTGGCGGGCATGGCCATCGGTGCCACGATTGCCCTGCCGGAGTTGCTAAAGCGGGGATATGACAAACGCATGATCACGGGGGTGGTGCAGGCGGGCAGCTCGCTTGGCATCCTTGTGCCGCCCTCCGTGGTGCTGGTGCTGTATGCCATGATCGCGCGCCAGCCGGTGGGCAAACTGTGGCTGGCCGGTGTGATCCCCGGACTGATGATGGCCACGATGTTCATCATCTATATTGCCATTCGCTGCCATATTAACCCCAAACTCGGCCCACCGCTTTCTGCCGAAGAACGCAACGTGCCACTGGCGGAAAAACTGCGCCTTCTTGGGGCCGGAATGCTGCCGCTGGTCATCTTTTTTGTGATGATGTTCCCGTTCGTAAAAGGCTGGACCAGCCTTGTGGAAAGTTCTGCCGTGGGGGCTGCTGTTGCGACACTCGCCGCCATCTTTAAGCGTCGCCTTACCAAGCAGGTGTTCGAGGATACGGTGCGCCAAACCCTGAACATCAGCGCCATGTTCATGTGGATCATCCTCGCCGCCCTTGCCTTTGGCGCGGTATTTGACGGCGTTGGCGCGGTGAAAGCGATAAAATCGTTCTTCCTTGAAGACCTTGGCCTTGGCCCTTGGGGAATTCTGTTGCTGATGCAACTTTCCTTCCTGATTATGGGCACGTTTCTGGATGACACCGCCATGCTGGTGATCGTGGCGCCGCTGTATGTACCGCTAGTGGGCGAGCTGGGGTTCGATCTGATCTGGTACGGCATCCTTTACACCATCACCAGCCAGATTGCCTATATGACCCCGCCGTTCGGCTATAACCTGTTTTTGATGCGCGCCATGGCCCCGCCCGAAATCACGATACGAGATATATACCTGTCGGTATTTCCGTTCGTCGGCATCATGCTTTTGGCGCTGGTGACCATCATGGTATTCCCGCAAATCGCCCTTTGGCTGCCTGAATACGTTTACGCGAAATAAACAAGAGGGGTGGAACCCCCGATATGCCCCGAGGGCGCGTCCCTCACAACAAGGAGAAGAACTATGACAACGAGACGTAAGTTTTTAACCACCGCCGGTGTTGCCGGTGCGGCTGCTTTAGCTGCTCCTGCGGTACACGCGCAGGCAAAAATCAAATGGCGTTTGCAAACGTACGCTGGCCCATCTCTGGCCGCGCATGTCATCAAGCCCTCCATCGACATGTTCAACGCGATCGCTGGCGACGAGATGGAAATCGAGCTGTTCACAGCCGACCAGCTTGTCCCCACCGGAGAGCTGTTCCGCGCCATGCAACGCGGCACGATTGATATGGTGCAATCGGACGACGACTCGATGGCGTCGCCTACCGAAGTCACCGTGTTTGGCGGGTACTTCCCGTTCGCCAGCCGCTATTCGCTCGATGTGCCGGTGCTGTTCAACCAGTACGGTCTGGGCGAAATCTGGGATGCCGAGTATTCCAAAGTCGGCGTTAAATGGCTGTCGGCTGGCTCGTGGGATCCATGCCACTTCGCCACCAAAGACCCGATCTGGTCGCTGGATGACCTTAAAGGCAAACGGGTATTCACCTTCCCGACCGCTGGTCGCTTCCTGACACAGTTCGGCGTTGTTCCGGTGAACCTGCCATGGGAAGACATCGAAGTAGCCGTGCAAACAGGTGAACTCGACGGCATCGCATGGTCCGGCATCACCGAGGATTACACCGTTGGCTGGGCAGACGTTACCGACTACTTCCTGACCAACAACATCTCGGGCGCATGGGCCGGTTCGTTCTTTGCTAACCAAGAGCGTTACGCAGACCTACCAGAGCACCTCAAGAAGTTGCTTGAAGTGGTTATGGATCACTCGCACTACTACCGTCAGTGGTGGTATTGGGGCGGCGAGGCCGACCTGCGCGTGAACGGCACAAAAATGAAACTGACATCGATTCCGGACGACGAGTGGCAGACGGTCGAGGACGCAGCGCATGTGTTCTGGGACGAAATCGCCGCAGAATCCGAGATCAAGGCCAAAGTCGTGCAAATCTTCAAGGATTATAACGATGTGATGGTCAAGGCTGGCAAACCTTACCGTTACTAGGTTAGGCTACCTGATACTGCTGCGGGCCATTTCGGGCCGCAGCCTCCGCAACCCGATAAAATAGAGTGTGAACATGCCCGGTAATCTTTCTTTTGCAGACCTTAAAACCTCCGTTTCAAATGGTGAGGTTGATACCGTTCTTGTCTGCTTCGTCGATATGCAGGGCCGCCTGATGGGCAAACGTTTCTTCGCCCAGCATTTCGTTGATGGCGCGCATAAGGAAACCCATTGCTGCAACTATCTGCTAGCCACCGACCTCGAGATGGCCACGCCTGATGGCTATGCCTCCACCAGTTGGGAGAGCGGCTACGGCGATTATGTGATGAAACCCGACATGGACACCCTGCGAACCGTTCCGTGGTTAGAGGCCACCGTGATGATATTGTGCGACGTGCTGGACCACCGCACCAACAAGCCAGTCCCCCATTCCCCGCGCGCCATTCTCAAAAAGCAGATAGCAAAGCTGGCCGACATGGGTTTCACCGCCATCATGGCGACCGAACTGGAATTTTTCATCTTCGAGAAAAGTTTTAAGGAAATCGCCAAGGGCGGCTTCCGCGACCTCACGCCAATCAGTTCGTATAACGAGGATTACCACATCTTCCAGACCACCAAAGAAGAACACATCATGCGGCCAATCCGCAACCATCTGTACGCCGCCGGCATCCCTATCGAGGGCACCAAAGGCGAGGCAGAGGCAGGCCAAGAAGAGCTGAACATCAAATATGCCGAGGCGCTGGATACCGCCGATTACCACTCCATCGCCAAGCACGCGATCAAGGAAATTGCGTGGCAACAGGGTCACGCGGTGACGTTCCTGTCGAAATGGCACAAGGACCGCGTCGGATCCTCCAGCCATGTCCACCAGTCGTTGTGGAAAGACGGCAAGCCCGCGTTTTTTGACGAAAAAGATGACCTCGGCATGTCGGACCTGATGAAGGCGTACATGGGCGGCATTTTGAAATATGCACCCGACTACATGTATTTCCTCGCACCTTACGTGAACAGCTACAAGCGTTTCCAAAAGGGTTCCTTCGCGCCGACCCGCACCATCTGGTCCGTCGATAACCGCACCGCCGGTTTCCGTCTGTGTTCGGCCAACAGCAGTTCGGTGCGCATTGAATGCCGCATTGGTGGCTCGGACCTGAACCCCTACCTCGCCATGGCCGCACAACTGGCTGCGGGCATCAAAGGTATCGAAGATAATTTGCCCCTCGCCCCGCCAACCGTCGGCGATGCGTATGCGGGCGACACCGGCATGATTCCACAAAACCTGCGCGATGCAATGGCAACCCTGAAAGGCTCTGACATGCTGCGGGAAGCCTTCGGCGATGACGTCGTAGACCATTACACCCGCGCGGCGGAATGGGAGCTGGAAGAATTTGACCGTGTGGTGACCGACTGGGAAATCGCACGGGGTTTTGAACGGGCCTAGGCCCTCACTGGAGTTAACAAAATGACAAAGTTGATCAAGTGTATCTCGCCGATCGACGGCTCGGTTTATGCGACGCGTCCCGTGCTTTCCATGCAGGCCGCCGAGGCGGTGGTTGCCAGCGCGCGCGCCGCTCAAAAAGAATGGGCGCGCCGCCCGCTGGCTGAACGTATCGAACTGGTGCAAGCGGGCGTTGCCGAGCTGGGCAAGATGAACGACGAGATCGTGCTGGAACTCGCCCACATGATGGGCCGCCCCGTGCGCTATGGCGGCGAATTCGGCGGCGTTGAAGAACGCGCATCAGGCATGGCAGCCATCGCTGTCGAGGCCCTTAAACCCATCGTGATTGAGGACAGCGACGATTTCGAGCGCCGTATCGAGCGCGAACCCCACGGCGTTGTGCTGGTTATCGCCCCGTGGAACTACCCGTATTTGACGGCGATAAACACCGTCTCCCCTGCCCTGATCGCAGGCAACGCCGTGGTGCTTAAACACGCCACCCAAACCCTTCTGGCGGGCGAGCGTTTGGTCGAGGCGTTCACGCGCGCAGGCGTTCCGGCTGATGTGTTCCAGAATGTCTACCTCGATCATGACACCACATCTGCGCTGATCGCAGGCAACAACTTCGGCTTCGTGAATTTCACCGGATCCGTTGGTGGCGGCCAGACAATGGAGCGCGCAGCGGCAGGCACATTCACCGGCGTTGGCACCGAACTGGGCGGCAAAGACCCCGGTTATGTGATGGACGACGCCGACCTCGACGCCGCCGTTGATACGCTAATCGACGCCGCGATGTTCAATTCCGGCCAGTGTTGTTGCGGGATCGAGCGGATTTACGTGATCGACAGCCTTTACGACGAATTTGTGGAAAAAGCGGTTAAAATTGTATCGACCTACAAACTCGGCAACCCGCTGGACGAGACAACGACCCTCGGCCCGATGGCCAACATCCGTTTCGCTGACGAGGTTCGCGCCCAGACGAAAGAGGCAATCGCCGCCGGTGCAACCCCGATGATCGACCCCGCCCTGTTCCCCGAGGACGACGGCGGCACTTACCTGATGCCCCAAATCCTGACCAACGTAACCCACGAGATGCGCGTCATGCGCGACGAAAGTTTCGGGCCGGTTGTGGGCATCATGAAGGTCTCGTCCGACGAGGAAGCCATCGCGTTGATGAACGATAGCGAGTTCGGCCTGACTTGTTCGCTCTGGACCAACGACCCGACCCGCGCCGCAAAAATCGGCCGCGAACTGGAAACCGGCACCGTGTTCATGAACCGCGCCGACTACCTCGACCCCGCCCTTTGCTGGACGGGTTGCAAAAACACCGGTCGTGGCGGGGCATTGTCCGTTCTCGGCTTCCAAAACCTCACACGACCAAAATCGTATCACTTGAAGAAAGTCACATCATGAACCTGATTGGAAACTGGTCTTACCCAACCACAATAAAATTCGGAAACGGCCGCATCAAGGAACTAGGCGATGCCTGCGCTTCGGCAGGCATGAAAAACCCGTTACTGGTGACAGACAAGGGGCTTGCCAACCTACCAATCACGCAAAACGCGCTGGATATTATGGACGCCGCAGGCCTTGGCCGCGCCATGTTTTCGGAAGTTGACCCCAACCCCAACGAGAAGAACCTTGAGGCTGGCGTTGCCGCCTACAAGGCTGGCAACCACGACGGCGTTATCGCGTTCGGCGGCGGCTCGGGCCTTGATCTGGGTAAAATGGTCGCCTTCATGGCCGGTCAAACCCGCCCCCTTTGGGATTACGAGGACGTAGGCGACTGGTGGACCCGCGCCGACGCAGACGCCATTGCACCGATCATCGCAGTACCGACAACGGCTGGCACAGGTTCCGAAGTTGGTCGCGCATCCGTCATCACCAACTCCGAAACGCATGTGAAGAAAATCATCTTCCACCCCAAAGTTTTGCCTTCAGTCGTTATTTGCGACCCTGAACTAACCGTCGGCATGCCCGACTTCATCACCGCAGGCACCGGCATGGACGCCTTCGCGCATTGCCTCGAGGCGTATTCCTCGCCGCATTACCACCCGATGTCCCAAGGCATCGCGGTCGAGGGTCTGCGTCTGGTCAAAGAATACCTGCTGCGCGCCTACAACAACCCCGACGACCTGGAGGCCCGCGCCCACATGATGAGCGCGGCGATGATGGGGGCCACAGCCTTCCAAAAAGGCCTCGGCGCAGTGCACGCGCTGTCCCACCCGATCGGCGCGGTTTATGGCACGCACCACGGCACAACCAACGCCGTCGTGATCCCGCCAGTGCTGGATTTCAACCGCTCGTATATCGAGGGGAGGATTGAAACCCTGAACGGTTATCTTGGCCTGACAGGTGGTTTCGACGGCTTCAAAGCCTATGTTCAGGAACTAAACGACAGCCTCGGCATTCCCAAAAACCTAACCGAGATGGGCGTCAAAGCCGACCGCATCGACGAACTGTCCGTAATGGCCATGGCC
>CAKZNY010000295.1 GCA_937132145.1 uncultured Paracoccaceae bacterium
TAGACCCCGTTCACGAGTCGCGCAAGTAGAAAATACAAGTTTATTGAATTAATTTGTGAAAAAGAAGTGCGCGCTAATAAACACCTGCATACGTTGGGTTTTTCGTGATATACATCAACATAAGACAGCAGGTTCCACGGTATTTCACCGCCCAGAAAGCTAAACTAGTAAAGGATGACAACATGTCTAACCGTATATTACCCCTAATAGCCGCAGTATTCCTTGCGACTCCCGTTGTTGCTCAGGATATCACCTCTTGGGTCGTGAATGATTCCTTCGACAACGTTACATTTTCTGTTGAAAGCGCGATTATCGACAGAGGTCTGACGATCGACTCGACCAGCTATGTGGGTGAAATGCTGGAACGTACACGTGTTGTTGTCGGGTCTGACATCACGCTATATTCCGAGGCCGTCGTCTACAGCTTCTGCTCCGCATCCGTATCACGCGGTGTGATGGAAGCAGACATCATGAACATCGCATTCTGCCCCTACGGTATCTTTGTATTCACCACACCAGAGAATCCAGACCAAACCACAGTCGGCCATCGCTTCATGCCCGGCGCCAGCATGGCACCCGTTAACGAAATGTTAGACGCCATCATTCTTGAAGCCATCGAGGGTTAACGCCACCGCCGAGCGAAGCGAGGCCCAGCCCAACCGTAGGGCGGGAGGGCCTCGTTGAATTTATTCGCTTGGCGTTAATGAACCGTTTCGGTCTCGGCGGCATCCACCGCCTGCCCGATTACCAGCCCTTCACTATCTGCCGAGATCGGCACCTTGGATCCGTCAAACACCTCGCCACCCAGCAGCATTTCTGCCAGCGGGTTTTGCAGGTAAGTCTGGATCACCCGTTTCAGCGGCCTTGCGCCATACACCGGATCATATCCGGTATCGGCCAACCACTTACGCGCCGCCTCGTCCAGTTCCAGCTTGATCTTGCGCGGCGCCAGACGTTCGCAAAGAATATCCAGCTGGATATCAACGATCCCGTCCATGTTCTCGCGACTTAGACGGTCAAACACGATGATTTCATCCAGACGGTTCAGGAACTCGGGGCGGAAGTGGCCGCGGACGGCTTCCATCACCACCTCTTTCGCTTCCCCCTTATCCAACGTGGTATCACTAAGCGCCTGCGAGCCAAGGTTAGATGTCAGGATGATAAGCGTGTTCTTGAAATCAACAAGACGCCCCTGCCCATCGGTCAAACGCCCGTCATCCAGAACCTGTAACAACACGTTAAACACATCCGGATGCGCCTTTTCGACCTCGTCGAACAAGATCACCTGATACGGCCTGCGCCGCACGGCCTCGGTCAGCACGCCGCCCTCGTCATACCCCACATACCCTGGAGGGGCACCGATCAGACGAGAAACCGAGTGTTTCTCCATGAACTCCGACATGTCCACGCGGGTCATGGCGGTGTCGTCGTCAAACAGGTATTCGGCCAAGGCTTTGGTCAGCTCGGTTTTACCCACGCCGGTTGGTCCCAGAAACAAGAAGCTGCCCAGCGGACGGTTGGGGTCATTCAACCCTGCCCGCGCCCGCCGCACCGCGTTCGACACAGCCTTCACCGCCGGGCTCTGGCCAATCACACGTTTGCCGAGTTCGGCTTCCATCTTCAGCAGTTTCTCGCGCTCACCTTCCAGCATCTTGTCCATCGGAATACCTGTCCAGCGCTCAACGACGCTAGCAATGTGTTCGGGCATTACGGCTTCTTCCACCATAACATCCACATCTTGGTTTCCGGCGGCTTCGGCATCCGCCAGACGTGCCTCAAGGTTCGGGATGATACTGTAAGTCAACTCCCCGGCCTTTGCGTGGTCGGCCGCTCGCATCGCTTGGTCCAACTCGGCCCTTGCGGTTTCGAGCTCTTCCTTGATGTCGCGCGCGCCAGCCATCTTGTCACGTTCGGCCTGCCAACGAGCGGTCATCTCGGTCGATCTCTCCTGCAAACCGGACAGCTCTCTCAGCAGTTTCACCAGACGATCCGCCGAGGCCTCGTCCTTCTCTTGCTTCAACGCCTCCGCCTCGATTTGCTTTTGCAAAATTTCGCGGTCAAGCGTGTCGAGCTCCTCTGGCTTGCTATCCGCCTCCATCCGCAAACGGCTGGCGGCTTCGTCCATCAGGTCGATGGCTTTATCCGGCAGGAAACGATCGGTGATGTATCGGTCCGAGAGCGTTGCCGCCGCCACCAACGAGCGATCCGAAATCCGAATGCCGTGGTGCAGCTCGTACTTCTCTTTAATACCCCGCAGGATGGAAATGGTGTCCTCAACGCTAGGCTCCTCAATCAGCACCGGCTGGAACCGCCGCGCCAAAGCTGCGTCTTTTTCAACATGCTTGCGATATTCATCAATGGTCGTCGCGCCAATGCAGTGCAATTCGCCCCGCGCCAAGGCTGGTTTCAGCAGGTTCGAGGCATCCATCGCGCCCTCCGATTTCCCCGCCCCGACCAGCGTGTGCATTTCGTCAATAAACAGGATGATCTCGCCGTTAGCATGGGTGACTTCGTTCAGAACCGCTTTCAGACGCTCCTCGAATTCGCCACGATACTTCGCGCCAGCAATCAGCGCGCCCATGTCCAGTGACATTAACTTTTTGTTAGCAATTGAATCCGGCACATCACCATTAACAATTCGTAAAGCCAATCCCTCGGCAATGGCGGTTTTACCCACGCCGGGTTCACCGATCAGCACCGGATTGTTCTTGGTGCGCCGCGCCAGAACCTGCATCGTGCGGCGGATTTCCTCGTCGCGCCCTATAATAGGGTCAATCTTGCCATCACGCGCGGCCTGAGTCAGATCGTGGGCGTATTTCTTCAGCGCCTCGTAACTGTCCTCGGCACTAGCGGAATCGGCCGTGCGGCCCTTGCGAATATCGTTGATCGCCTCGTTCAACGCCTGCGCGGTGACCTTGGCGGTTTTCAACGCCTTCTCGGCGGCGGATTTGGTCACAGCCAACGCAGTCAGCAAGCGTTCAACCGTCACGAAG
This sequence comes from uncultured Paracoccaceae bacterium, assembly GCA_937132145.1. Taxonomy (GTDB): domain Bacteria; phylum Pseudomonadota; class Alphaproteobacteria; order Rhodobacterales; family Rhodobacteraceae; genus NORP23. The sequence goes on from CAKZNY010000295.1 coordinate 2,994, forward strand.
CTATCGCCAGCCTTGTCAGCCAGCTTCTCGGCCTCGGCCAAAACCTTGCTGGTCTGACCGTCTATGAACAATTGATCGCCCGAGACCTTGGGCAATTTCGCAACCGCCGCGTTAACTTCGGCAATCGCCACATTCGGCGCACCGCCTGCGCGTTTAATCAAGTTCGCGGCAAGCCCCTGATCGTCATCCAACAATGCCTTAAGCAAATGCTCAGGCATAAACTGTTGGTGCTCTTCTCGTTTGGCAATGGTTTGGGCCGCCTGTACGAAACCACGGCTACGCTCGGTAAACTTCTCGAAGTTCATCGTATTCTCCTTTTTGGCGTCATACATCCGACGCCCGAATGGCACGTCAAGTATGACCCTTTGAATAGTAAATGGGGGCAGGCGTATGCCCTTGCAAGGACTCGCGTTTTGCGGATGTAGACATTTCTGCTAGGCTGCCTAAAACAGGAGAACCATGCCATGCGTAACCTTGCCGACATCCGCGCCGCCACCCCGAAAACCGAGGTCTTTCGTGGCCAAATCCAACACGCCATGATCGCGGCCTTGCTGACGATTGGCACTTGCGGTCTGTTGCGCGATAACGGCGGTAGTTTTCTGGGCGTAAGCACCATGACATGGGCCTATATCACCATCGCTGTTGGCATAATCCACCAAAGCATCGTCGCCGTGGTGTTCCGCCTGCAACTGCACTTCAACATCATGGTGCGATTGTTCGGCGAAAACGCCCTGAAAGTCTGGGCCGTGATTTTCCTGCCCTTCCTCGGCGCGCGCCCATTGCTGCTGATCATCGTTGGTATCGCAGATTATGGCTCGCTGGATGGAAACCGAACCATGCAGGTCGTATCTGGCGCATTACTGATGGGGCTGATCGGCTGGACTATGCATTCTGTAATGAAATATTTCACCATCAACCGCGCGCTTGGCGGGGACCATTTCTATGACGAATACCTGAACATGCCGATAGTTAACGAAGGGGCGTTCAAATACAGCAGCAACGCCATGTACACTTTCATGTTCACGGGTATGTGGGGCTTTGGCCTACTGCTGGGGTCGTGGAATGCGCTGGTTCTCGCGCTGTTTTACCACGCCTATATCTGGGTGCATATGTATTGCACCGAAGAGCCGGACATGCGAATTCTTTACAAATAGCTAAAGGAGTTCCCCATGCAAGCCGATGACCGCCTGATAGTCGCCCTCGATGTTCCTAATGCGCTGGAAGGCTTGCGCCTTGTCGAAAAGCTGGGAGACGAGGTTTCGTTCTATAAAATCGGTTTGGGGATGCTGACCAGCGGCGGGCTGGCCCTCGCAAATGAGCTGACCGAGATAGGCAAACGCGTGTTTCTGGATATGAAACTGTTCGACATCGGGCAAACGGTGGAAAATGCGGTGGCTGGTCTGGCACAATTCGATCTGGATTTTCTGACCGTCCACGGAGACCCCCATGTGGTGCGCGCCGCGATTGCAGGCCGTGGCGATACAAATATGAAAATTCTGGCGGTAACTATCCTGACATCCCTTGATCGCAATGATCTGGATATGTCGATGATCCGCGATGGCGAAATTCAGGACATCGTGCTGGAACGCGCCCGTTTGGCGCTGCTGGCAGGGGCCGACGGTGTTATCTCCAGCCCGCAAGAAGCCGCCATGATCCGCGCCCTTCCCGAGGCTGCGGGGAAACTGATTGTAACCCCCGGCGTGCGCCCGACGGGTACAAATGCACACGACCAGAAACGTGTCGCCTCGCCCGCCGTCGCCATCAATAACGGAGCCGACCACATAGTCATAGGTCGCCCGATCTATCAGGCGCAAGACCCGCTTTCAGCCGTGCGTTTGATCAAAGCCGAATTGGCCGCGATTTAGCGCCGGATCCACCACTCCGCAAACGCCAAATTCGGGACCCAACACAGCCACGCCACCCAGACCGACGCTTCTGCATAGGTCATCTCGCCGAAGATCATGAAAAACGGTAGGTAACCGCGCATCCGAAGATGCTTATGATGTGCTGCGCAAAATTTGCGCCCCGATCGTTAAGGGAGAGGGCGGCAGCGAGATAAACGAGTTGATGATTTGGTCGATGATACACGGGCTGGCGGGGCTGGTGTTGCACAGCAAACCCGGCAGCATGGACATAGAAAGCTCGTTCAAAATCTGGCGACTTATCCTGCCGCCACTGGAATTCGATGTTTAACTGGCAAATAACCCGTCGAAATTTGCGAAACCTTTGATTTCGATAGGGTTGCCGCTGGGATCATGGAAAAACATGGTCCATTGCTCGCCCGGCTCGCCTTCAAACCTGACCGACGGCGGGATCAGAAATTCGACGCCTTCGGCCTTTAGCTTTTCAGCCAATGGCTGCCAGTTTTCCAAGGGCAGCACTACGCCCAGATGAGGCATCGGAACTTTCGTGCCGCCAACCAGCCCCGTTCGCTCGACGGAAAACGGTTCGCCTATATGTAGGGAAATCTGATGACCGAAGAAGTTGAAATCCACCCAAGTCTCGGTGCTTCTGCCCTCGGGACAACCAAGAAGTTCCCCATAAAACGCCCGCGCATCGGCTAGATTGCGGACGTTATACGCAAGATGGAAGACGGATTTCATTCGCTAACATCAACGCCAAGTGCGGCGGCAACGGTGAAAATGTCCTTATCTCCACGGCCACACATGTTCATGATAATGATATGATCCGATGGCAGGTTCGGCGCGATTTTGGTGACATGCGCCAGCGCGTGCGCCGGTTCTAGCGCGGGAATGATCCCCTCGGTCGTGCAAGAAAGCTGGAAAGCCTCCAGTGCTTCAACATCAGTGATCGAGACATATTCCACGCGCCCGATATCGTGCAGCCATGAATGTTCAGGACCAATTCCCGGATAATCGAGCCCCGCCGAAATCGAATGCCCTTCAAGGATTTGCCCGTCGTCGTCCTGCAACAAATACGTCCGGTTGCCATGCAGAACGCCGGGGCGACCACCGGCCAGACTCGCGGCATGTTCGTTACGGTCATCAACGCCGTGGCCGCCGGCCTCGACCCCGATCATCCCGACATCCTTGTCATCCAGAAACGGAAAGAACAGGCCCATAGCGTTTGAACCGCCGCCAATCGCGGCGATCAGTGTATCGGGCAGGCGGCCCTCCTGCTCCAATATCTGCTCGCGGGCTTCCTTGCCGATGATCGACTGAAAATCGCGGACCATTGCCGGATAGGGATGCGGGCCAGCCACGGTTCCGATGCAGTAAAACGTGTCATGCACATTGGTGACCCAGTCGCGCATCGCCTCGTTCATTGCGTCCTTCAACGTGCCGCGACCAGCGGTTACGGGCACGACCTCGGCACCCAGAAGTTTCATGCGAAACACGTTCGGTGATTGGCGCTTAACGTCCGTCTCACCCATGAACACCACGCATTTCAAGCCGAATTTTGCACAAACCGTTGCCGTCGCAACGCCGTGTTGCCCAGCGCCCGTCTCGGCAATAATGCGGGTTTTACCCATGCGCCGCGCCAGCAAAATCTGGCCAAGCACGTTGTTAATCTTGTGGGCACCCGTGTGGTTCAGCTCGTCCCGCTTAAGGTAAATTTTTGCACCACCCAGATGTTTGGTCAGACTGTCGGCATAGTAAAGGGGGCTGGGCCGTCCAACGTAGTGCTTCCAGAGATCGTCCATTTCGGCCCAGAACGAATCGTCGGTTTTTGCCTTCTCGTACTCAGCCTCAAGATCAAGAATTAGCGGCATCAATGTCTCGGCCACGAAGCGCCCGCCATAATCGCCAAACCGTCCCTGCTCGTCAGGGCCAGTTTTGTAAGAGTTCACCGAATCCGAGGCCATCATACCGCTCCTTTAGCAGCCTTAACGAAGGCCGCGATCTTGTCCAAATCCTTGACCCCCGGCGCGTTTTCCACGCCCGAGGACACATCCACCATGCTCGCACCCGTCAGGCGCATAGCCTCGGCCACATTATCCGGCGTCAAACCACCCGCCAGCATCCACGGGGTCGGCCAGTCCAAATCCGCGATAAGACGCCAATCGAAGGCCAGCGCGTTACCGCCTGGCAGCGGGCTACCCTTAGGGGGTTTAGCATCGACAAGCAACTGGTCGGCAACGTTGGCATATTCAACAAGTTGCGGCAAATCACTGGCATCCGCCACCCCGACCGCCTTCATCACAGGCAGGCCGAAACGCTCTTTAATATACGCCACCCGCTTGGGACTTTCGGAGCCGTGCAATTGCAACAGGTCAACGGGAACTTTGCCCAGCATTTCCGCCAACGCCTTGTCGTCCGCATTAACAGTCAGCGCGACTTTGGTGATCCCCTCGGGAACCAAGGCGGCCAACTCTGCGGCTTGTCGATAGGTCAGATGGCGTGGTGATTTCGGGAAAAACACAAACCCGATATGCGAGGCACCGGCGTTGACCGCCGCCTCCACGCTCTCGGGCGTTTTTAAGCCGCAGATTTTGACGTGCATCAGTTCAACAACGCGAGGACATCATCCTCTTGCGTGCCCGCCTGCTTTTTCAACGCATCCACTTCACGCGCCAGAATATCAACCTCGCGCTTGCGCACCGCAGCTTCGCGGCGTTGTTTGTGTTCGCGGAAATATTCCAACACGTAGCCGACCAACAGGCCGCCCAGCATCGATAGCATGATCACGACAAACATCGGCAACTGGATCGAGACAGGAAGTATGCTGGAAAGTTGTTCGGGCAAGACGGCCAGCGTAACAACCTGGCGATTGGCCAGCGCCAGCATTACCAGCACCACCATCAACACAGCATAAAAGCTGTAGCGAAGATATCGCATAAGAATTCCTTTAGGCGTTATCTGCCGTTTAGACGATCACGCAGACGTTTGCCGGTTTTGAAGAACGGCACGAATTTCTCGTCAACCGAAACCGATTCACCTGTGCGCGGATTGCGGCCCATACGGGCATCGCGCTTCTTCACCGAAAATGCGCCGAAGCCGCGAAGCTCGACTCGGTTACCCGATGCCATTGCCTCGATGATCTCGTTAAATATCGTGCCGACGATCCGCTCAACATCACGTTGATACAGATGCGGATTTTCATCAGCGATTTTTTGGACAAGTTCCGATTTTATCATTTTTGTATCCCTCTCCCTAAATATTTCGCCCCACCAACGGAAACATTCAAGCATACCGAAGACGATTACTTACTATCGCTATCATTCTGGCAGGGTTTATCTTTTTTGGAAAGTGAGCCAAAGCAATTAGCGGCCAGATATCGCAATTAACTGCTAAAATATGTCCGACAACATGGGGTAAGTGACGACATTACAACCAAAAAAGAAGAATCCCTCTTAGATGCGCTACTGACAGAGGTTTTATGATTCGCCAAAAACCGACGCCAAAAATGCAGTAGAGCGACGCCATTTCTGACGCCGCTCCACTTTGATTTAAAAACTTGGGTCGAGATTATTTCTCGTCATTGCCTTTCAGCGCAGCCCCAAGAATGTCGCCCAGCGATGCACCGGAATCGGAGGAACCATACTGTTCAACGGCTTCCTTCTCTTCTGCAATCTCGCGGGCTTTGATCGAAAGACCAAGACGACGGTTTGCACGGTCGATGTTGGTCACACGCGCGTCAATCTTGTCACCAACCGAGAAACGCTCTGGGCGCTGTTCGGAACGGTCACGCGACAAATCGGAGCGACGAATGAAGGCTTTCATGCCATCATGTTCAACTTCGATGCCACCGTCCTCGATGGAGGTAACGGTAACCGTAACAACTGCGCCACGTTTAATGCCGTCAGTCGCGCCAACGAACGGGTCACCGTCCAGCGCTTTGATCGAAAGCGAGATACGCTCTTTTGCGATGTCAACATCCGTCACAACAGCTTTGACGATATCGCCCTTGCTGTAGTCCTGAATTGCATCGTCGCCGGAACGATCCCAGTCGAGATCGGACAAGTGGACCATACCGTCGATGTCGCCGTCGAGACCAACAAACAGACCGAACTCGGTGATGTTCTTGATTTCGCCTTCGACTTCAGTACCGGCAGGGAACTTGGCTGCGAAGTTGTCCCAAGGATTACCCTGGGTTTGTTTCAAGCCAAGGGATACACGACGGCGCGAGCTGTCGATTTCCAGAACCATAATTTCGACTTCTTGCGAAGTAGAAACGATTTTGCCCGGATGGATGTTCTTCTTGGTCCAAGACATTTCGGACACGTGAACCAGACCTTCAACGCCGGGTTCAAGCTCTACAAACGCACCGTAGTCGGTGATGTTTGTAACGCGGCCAGTGTGGACCGATTGTAGTGGATAGCGTGCTTCGACATCACCCCAAGGATCGCCTTGCAGCTGTTTCATGCCAAGGCTGTTAC
>CAKZNY010000296.1 GCA_937132145.1 uncultured Paracoccaceae bacterium
GGTCTGACGGGTCACTGTTGTTAAAACGCCACTCACATTCCTTCAAATATAGGCCAAATTGGGCCTTGGGAACATCCCGCTGCCTGACAGGATAATGCGTAGCATTAACCGAGAAGGGTTAAATCGGCGCATGTGGCGCTTGGCTTGATTCCAGAAATTCTCGATGCCGTTGATGTGATTGTGACGGTCTGCGAATAGCTTGGAATGGTTGATGCGGAAGTGGTGAAAGTCGGACACATCAAGCACGTTATAGCCCTTCCAGCAGTCGGAATAGACGATGGAATCAGGAATAACCTTGCGCTTGATGATCGGGATCAGAGTGGCCCCGGATGCGTCCGGAATAATCTTGGTGTAGACTTTCCCACCCCTTTGTCCTTCTCATGGTTTGCAAGCAAACCACTGCCAGGCAGCGAATAAGCCAAAAACAGGCACTTTACCCGCAGCACCACGCCCGCGTTTACCTTTACGCTTGCCGCCAAAATAGCTCTCATCCATTGACCGGCAGGTGATGCCTGCATCACCGAGAGGGGACTTCGATCTCGCCGCCAAACATTGCTTCGGATTCAGCCTCCAACTCATAGGTGATGATTTCACGCAAACGCAGGAAGAAAAACGCAGCAGTCTTGCGGTTCACACCGCACAAACTGGCCGCAGTTCGGGCTGTCGATCCCGAGATAAAATGCTCGGTAAGGCGATCTTGCTTGTAATGGCTTAAACGACTCTTTCGCATACTTCCCATGATAACCCTTTTCTAGGTTATCTGGGTCAGCCCCTAACTTTGTTAGCTATATTCCCGGTAACTCTATTTTAATAGTTAGTTTTGATGATGCTTACAGCCCTACAGTGATCGAAAATCGCAAACCATATGGGTTTAAATTCATACACCGTCAGGGTTGGTCATCCTTGGGGGTTATGGAAAAGAAAAAGAATTGGTTTCGGAAAGAAGATTTACGGGATTTGTTTGATGAGCTGAAAGCAGATGGGTTCTTTTCCAAGTTTGAAAAAGTCATTTTCTACGGCGCTTCGATGGGGTCCTTCGGTGCCACGATTTATAGTTCTGCGGCCCCTAATTCCACCATTTTAATCTACGGTCCTCGCGCCACACATAATCACAAATATTTCAACAAGAATGGTTTTGTGGAGCAAAGCGATGCACGTTACGACTCTGTTCGCATCGGTGTCGAAACCGCCAAAAAAGTGTACCTGTTTTATGACCCTCTCAACGAAAACGACGCCAGACACGCAGATGTTTTCAAGGGGCCAAACACAGAGTTTTTCAAGTGTCGGCATCTCGGTCATGTGGTTGCGAATGAATTCTCTTCGATGTCTATTCTGAAGCCGGTTATGGCCCAAATTGTGCGTGAAACATTTGATCAGACGGAATTTTACAAGCTGTTTAGGCAGCGAAAAACCTCGACATCTTATATACACAAACTCATGATGGCGGCGATCTCGGAAGGGCATTATTCACTGGCTCTTCAGATTGTTATGCGCATGACCTATCAGCTTGAATCGGGACCAGCGCGTTGGAAATTTCGCCGACATCGCAAAGGCTTACGGCAGGCAATCAGCATGGGCGAAAGCTATAACCCATAAGAAATCCATGGCAATTTATGGGCCGTATATGTTATCAATAAATCTGTTCGATTTTATGGTTGTTATCCACTTGACGCGGGTGGGTGTCCACCGTAGAAACCGCCCATCGTTTAGCAGTTGCGGTTGTAGCTCAGTTGGTTAGAGTACCGGCCTGTCACGCCGGGGGTCGCGGGTTCGAGTCCCGTCAACCGCGCCACTTTTATTTAAAAGATTGTAGCGAATTTACATGCTGTCTGATAGCGTGAGGCATCTCATTCATTTTTGAAGGAAACCTTATGTTTAAGAAATCGTTGCTGGCTGCAATTGCCCTTATCCTAGCACCATTGAGCGTAAACGCGCAGGCGTTGGTTGATGCATCCGATGTCGATATCATTGCGGCTCTGGTTCAGGACGAAGGTTACCGTGCGATTATCAAGGTCGATGGCGTTGGCGATCCGATGATCACCTCCTCGGCCAACGGGTATGATTTCGATATATTCTTCTATGGTTGTACGGACGGTGAAAACTGTCGTGACATTCAGTTTAGCGTTAGCTTTGACATGGAAGACGGTATGTCTTTGACACGCGCGCAGGATTTCAATGTGGATAAACGCTGGGCGAAAGTTTATCTGGATGAGGATAGCGATCCACGCCTTGAAATGGATGCCAACTTGTATGGCGGCGTTTCGGTGGCCAACTTCCAAGACACCCTCGATTGGTGGATTATCGTCATGAACGACTTCATCGAGTTTATCGACTTTTAAGGTGGGTAAAAGTCGATTAATGCGGGCGCAAAGAAATTTGCGTCCGTTTTTATTTGCGGAATTTGGTAAGGATGTAATCCAGCGAAATCGGGCCGCCGCCTTTGATCACCAGCACCAGTAACAAAAACACCCACAACAGGCGTTGATCCATTATCACCCCGTTCGGTAGCCCGTCAAACATCGAACCGATGGTCGTGGCGTCTATGTTATGGCCGTAGATATCAACAATGCTCATCATGCCGATAAACCCGATCATCCCGACACTGGCGAGGCGCGTGAACAGGCCAAGCGCGATCATCGCGGGCAGGATGAATTCCGCATAGGTGCCAAGCAAAACCACCAGAGTGTCAAAGCCGGACATCAGGCTGGCGTTGTAGCCAAGGGATTCGAATTTCTTAGGGAATATTTGTGCATAGGAACCAAAAGAGGGGGAGAATATGCTATCGCCGATTTTGGTTTTACCGGAGTTCCAGAAAAACAGCAGTGTCACCGAAGTAAACGAAAACCTCGCGGCGGTGGTCAGAAACCACGGGGCGAGGAATGCGTGAATGGTCGTGAACAGACGGTCGTGAAGGTTAATAATAAACTGCATTTATGTGTCCCTTTTATTTTATATCGGTAATCAATCCGGCCGAAAGTAGCTGGGTAAGGTTGCTAGACAGATCAAAATCCGGTTGCACACCTTTGGCTTTGTCCATGGCGACGCCAAGCGGGTCGCGCATTAAGGATTCAATAAACATTGCTGTGCCCGCGGTCGGGTTTTGCATTATTACCTCGCTCTGAGGGCGGGAAATCATGGTGATTTCGCGGGCTTTACCAATCGGGGATTTGTCGTCCGTGCTGTTGTAGCGCCAGATGGAAAATACCGGATAACGGGAGCGAATAATGTGGATGGACGGGTGCAACACGACCCGCGCATCATAAAGTTTGTTACCGTCGAGGCCCGCAAGTTTTTCGGGCGCACAGGGGGATGCATCTGCAGCGTGATATGCTTGTCGCCGTGCCCGCTCTAATCGAGCAACATCGGGCAGATAGCCAAGATGTGCGGCAGGTGGAAACTTCGTTAAGAACCGAGGGAAATCTGCGCCATAATAAATCATTAACGGCGATTTCGGGGGAAACTTTCGTACATGAACCCCTGCCATTGCGTCAAAAAACTCGGCCCCGACGATGGTTTTGATGACGGGGTAGGCGGAGGCCAGTGCCTCGGTCAGGCTGACAATCACGTTGTTGCGATAAACGTCGTAGCGTTTTCCTGCGGCGCGACCACCGGGGCCTATAACGCCTTCAGGCGTGGGAAGGTCGGGGTTCAGAAGGCCCTTGGCGAATTCGGTTTGCATAGGGTTAAGCCGCTTCGGTTTGACGGTTGAGGATGGCATCGGCGAGGCGGACCTCGCTTGCCAACACAGGCCATTCGGGAATGTCGTTATCCCACTCGATCAATGTCGGAAGCGGGCCGGTGCGTTTGATTAACGTCTCGTAAAGATCCCAGACCGGATCAACGACGGGGGCGTTATGGCTGTCGATCAGAAGCGGGTCACCAAAATCGTCGGTTTGCGCATCGTGGCCGCCTAGATGGACCTCGCCTATGTGCGCGATCGGGAAGGCGGCAAGATAGGCCTGCGCCGAGGTTTGCGTGTTGGTGTTCGAGACATATATATTGTTAACATCCAGCAGCAATCCACATCCGGTGCGCGTTACGATCTCGTTAAGGAATTCGATCTCGCTCATCGTGGATTGCTCGAACAGCACGTAAACCGAAGGGTTTTCAAGCAACATCTGCCGCCCGATGACCTCTTGCACCTGATCGATGTGATCAATCACAGTGTTAACCGTCGCTTGCGTATACGGGGCCGGTAATAAATCGTTAAGAAATCCGATATCATGTGTGGACCACGCCAGATGTTCGGAAAACAGGGCAGGGTTCAGCCAATCGACCAGCTTTTTCAATCGGGCGAGGTGTTCTTTGTCCAACGGCCCTTCGGAGCCAATGGAAAGCCCCACGCCGTGGCAGGAAATCGGAAAGCGTTCGCGCAAATGACGCAACTGGGCGAGTTGTGGGCCGCCGTCACCCATATAGTTTTCCGCGTGGATTTCCAGCCAACCGATTGCATCCGGTTCGGCCAGTATATCGTCAAGATGTTTGGGTTTATATCCAACACCCGCGCGGGCAGGGATAGTGTTCGTTGTGTAGCTCATCTTGACCTCTGTATTAATGTGGGTCCGCGACTAAAGCCGCGAACCCGAATTCCATTATCGAGGAATATCACATTCCAGGAACATCACGTTCCAGCGCTTCAAGCGAACCTGTGCGCATTGTACCGTCCATACCTTCTGGCAGTTCCATTGTTTCGCAAGAACCGGCTGGCACGAGGGACCAGGCGTTGCCCTGATAATCAACAGTCGCGGTGCCTGCACAAGTTGTTCCAGGACCGGCAGCGCAGTCATTTTGACCAGCCAGAGAAACACCAAAGCATTTTTCTTTATCGGCAGCAGCCGTCGCAGTGCTTGTATTAGCAACAAGTGCGGAAGTGATAGCAGCCGCCAAAGCAACCGTTTTAAGTACAGTATTAGACATATAATATCCCCTTAAAGAGTTCAAATTTTGTGTGCCGGTATTCGACAGAGAATGGCTAACCGATGCGGCTCGTCTAAGCTATACGCAATCTTGTGAGGTCACGATAGCTTGATGAAACGTCAGAATTCGCGCAGTTTCTGTTATAATTCTCTATAATTGTGAAATAATTCAAGGTGCCATGTAATACCTGCTAAACGGTATGCAATTGCATGCAAACATGGTGGTTGACGACTAATGTAATGCTCGTCATTGAATATTTGCGTGATAAAACGAGGGCCAAATCATGGAGTTCTGTTGTTTTCAAGGCCGGCGTCTGTTGACCTCGAATAAGCGGAGGAGTAAACCTCAGGCGACTCAAATGCATTGATCTACTACAGATTCAGGAGCGCCAGTTTTGGAAGACCTTCTACTAGAATATCTCCCCATTCTAATTTTCTTCGCGGTTGCCGTGGCATTGGCTATCGTCCTGTCGCTCTCGGCGGTGGTTGTGGCGGTTAGAAACCCTGATCCTGAAAAAACCTCGGCTTACGAGTGCGGGTTCAACCCCTTCGATGATTCCCGCATGCGCTTTGATGTGCGGTTCTATCTGGTGGCCATCCTGTTCATTATATTCGACCTCGAAATTGCGTTCCTTTTCCCTTGGGCTGCGGCCTTTCAGGATGTGGGGCTGTTCGGGTTCTGGTCGATGATGGTGTTTCTTGGCGTGCTGGCTATCGGATTTGCTTATGAGTGGAAGAAGGGTGCCTTGGAATGGGATTAACCTCAACGAATACCGCTGGTGGTGACAAGGATTTCGCGACCAAGGCGTTGAATGACCAATTGGCCGATAAAGGCTTTCTGCTGACAAGCACCGAAGACATCATAAGTTGGGCGCGCACCGGCTCGTTGCACTGGATGACGTTCGGTTTGGCATGTTGCGCCGTTGAGATGATCCACACCTCTATGCCGCGCTATGACCTTGAGCGCTTCGGGACGGCCCCGCGTGCGTCCCCGCGGCAATCCGATCTTATGATCGTGGCGGGCACGTTGACCAATAAAATGGCACCGGCTTTGCGTAAAGTTTACGACCAGATGCCGGAGCCGCGCTATGTGATTTCGATGGGTTCGTGTGCGAACGGGGGCGGGTATTACCATTACTCCTATTCCGTTGTGCGGGGCTGTGATCGTATCGTTCCGGTTGATATTTACGTCCCCGGTTGCCCGCCGACAGCCGAAGCGCTGATGTATGGCCTTTTACAGTTGCAGCGGAAGATCCGTCGCACTGGCACGATTGCACGGTAGGGGGCTGATATGAGCGAAGCACTTAAAGAACTAGCCGCCGTACTTGAGGCCAAGCAGTCGGACGCGGTTGTCTCCACCTCCATTGATTTTGGGGAACTGTCGGTTGTTGTAACCAACGCATGTTTGCTGGATTTCATCGAGTTTCTCAAAGGTAACTCGGCGTGCCAGTTCACAACGCTTGTGGACATCACCGCCGTTGATTATCCGGGGCGCGAAAAACGGTTCGAGGTGGTTTACCACTTCCTGTCCATGGTCGTTAACCAGCGCATTCGCGTAAAAGTTATGATCGAAGAGGAGGAGCACATCGAATCGATCACCTCGATTCACGTCTGCGCCAACTGGTTCGAGCGCGAAGCCTTCGATATGTACGGTATTCTGTTTGCCAACCACCCCGACCTACGCCGTTTGCTGACGGATTATGGTTTCGAGGGGCATCCGCTGCGTAAAGACTTCCCGACCACGGGATATGTTGAAATGCGCTACGACGAAACGGAAAAGCGCTGCATTTACGAGCCGGTGAAATTGACACAAGAATACCGCCAATTTGATTTCATGTCTCCATGGGAGGGTGCTGAATACATCCTGCCGGGTGACGAGAAGAAGGACACCTAAGACATGGAAGGATCAAACGGCGACACAATCGGCATGGACGAAAAAGTCCGCAATTTTTCGATCAATTTCGGGCCTCAACACCCTGCGGCGCACGGCGTTTTGCGTTTGGTACTGGAACTTGACGGCGAGATCGTCCAGCGTGCGGACCCGCACATCGGCCTGCTGCATCGCGGCACCGAAAAGCTGATGGAAAGCCGGACATATTTGCAAAACCTGCCGTATTTTGATCGGCTGGATTATGTTGCCCCGATGAATCAGGAGCACGCATGGTGTCTGGCGATTGAAAAGCTGACAGGTGTTGAAATTCCGCGTCGTGCCAGCCTTATTCGCGTGTTGTTTTGCGAAATCGGTCGGATTCTGAACCATTTGATGGGCGTCGGCTCGCAGGCATTGGACGTTGGGGCGTTGACGCCGAACCTTTGGGGGTTCGACCAGCGCGAAAGCCTGATGATCTTTTACGAACGCGCCAGTGGTGCCCGTTTGCACGCAAACTATTTCCGTCCGGGTGGTGTGCATCAGGATTTGCCGGAAAAGCTGATCGCCGACATCCAGACATGGACAGAGCAATTCGAGCCTTTCTTGCAGGATTTCGAGGGCCTACTGACGGAAAACCGGATTTTCAAACAACGTAACGTTAATATCGCCGTTGTCACCAAGCAGGATGTTTTGGATTGGGGTCTTAACGGCGTCATGGCGCGCTCGGCCGGTTTGGCGTGGGATTTACGCCGCTCGCAACCATACGAGTGCTACAGCGAGTTTGATTTCAAAATTCCTATCGGCAAAAACGGCGACTGTTATGACCGCTACCTGATGCGCCTCGAAGAGATGCGCGAAAGCATCAAGATCATCCAGCAATGCATTGTTAAACTTGACAAATGTAAAGGCGATGATGTCCTTGCACGCGGTAAGCTGTCGCCCCCGAAACGCGCCGACATGAAAACCTCGATGGAAGCGCTGATTCACCATTTCAAATTATATACCGAAGGTTTCCACGTGCCCGCTGGCGAAGTTTACGTCGCCGTCGAGGCCCCGAAAGGAGAGTTCGGCGTCTACCTTGTCGCGGACGGGACCAACATGCCCTACAAAGTCAAGATACGCGCGCCGGGCTATTTGCATCTACAAGCCGTCAATTACCTTGCGACAGGGCACCAGCTTGCCGACGTCGCCGCCATTATCGGCACAATTGACATCGTTTTCGGGGAGATAGACCGTTAATGTTACGCCGCCTTCACTCAGAGCAACCTGACAGCTTTTCGTTCACCACCGCCAATCAAGCATGGGCCGAAACCCAGTTAGCCAAATTCCCCGAGGGTCGACAAGCCAGCGCGATTATCCCGCTGCTTTGGCGCGCGCAGGAACAAGAGGGCTGGTTATCAAAACCCGCCATAGAATTTGTCGCCGACATGTTAGGCATGGCCTATATCCGTGGGCTGGAAGTGGCTACATTCTACTTTATGTTCCAGCTTAAACCCGTTGGTTCTGTTGCACATATTCAGGTTTGCGGCACTGTAAGCTGTATGCTGTGCGGGTCCGAAGACCTTATGGCTATCTGCAAAGAAGTGATTGCGTCAAATGCACATGAAATCAGCGCAGATGGTAAATTCAGCTGGGAAGAAGTCGAATGCCTCGGGGCGTGTACAAACGCGCCGATGGTGCAAATCGGTAAGGATTATTACGAGGACCTTACCGCTGACAAATTCCGCGAAATTCTGAAGGCGTTCGAAAACGGCGACGTTCCAACGCCCGGTCCACAGAACGGTCGTTTCGCGGCAGAACCTCTGGGTGGTTTGACCAGCTTGCAGGATAAAACGGGCGAGGCGGCCAACGGGTCCGTCGCGCTGGCAAATGCGCTCGGGGATACGATCAAACGTATTCAGGGCGACGAAGTGCCGATCATTAAGTAGGAGAAGAATGTGAGCGATAAATCTGAACATCTAAAAGCACAGACACGTTTAGCGTCAATCGTGATCCTCGTTGCGATGTTGGGGTGGATGTTGGTTACATTTATTGGTGGAAAATTGGGTCTTCCGGTGCGCTTTGCGTTTCTGGCAGACTTCGCGACCATTGCAGCCTTTGCATGGTCGCTGTTTGTTTTGTTTAAGGTTTGGCGGCAACGCCAAAAAGGAGAGTAGGATGCTCGACGACAAGGACCGTATATTTACGAACCTTTACGGTATGCATGATCGCAGCCTCAAGGGCGCGCGGGCGCGTGGCCATTGGGACGGAACCGCTGGATATATCCAGAACGGTCGCGACTGGGTTGTCGATCAGATCAAGGCATCCGGTCTTCGTGGTCGTGGTGGTGCTGGCTTCCCGACGGGCCTGAAATGGTCGTTCATGCCCAAGGAAAGCGACGGTCGCCCGTCTTATCTGGTGATTAACGCTGACGAATCCGAACCCGGCACCTGTAAAGACCGCGAAATCATGCGCCACGATCCGCACACGTTGATCGAGGGTTGCCTGATCGCCGGTTTCGGCATGGGGGCCAACACTGGCTACATCTATATTCGCGGGGAATTCATCCGCGAGCGCGAAGCTTTGCAGATTGCGATTGACGAATGTTATGACGCAGGGCTGCTGGGCAAGAACGCGGCGGGTTCCGGTTGGGATTTCGACCTGTATCTGACGCACGGCGCAGGCGCGTATATTTGCGGCGAAGAAACCGCGCTACT
>CAKZNY010000297.1 GCA_937132145.1 uncultured Paracoccaceae bacterium
ACACCTGCTCGCCATCCGCACTCCAGCGTGTCAGCTCCCAGCTAAAGCTCCGCGTCATCAGCGCCTTACCGATCCGAACTTCGATCGCGGCCATAGCAGATCGCAAGCACACTTCCAGCACCGCATCTTGCGATCCGTCATCCGCAAACCCGCTGCCCAGTTTCAAGTGGTCCGCAAATACCCGCACCGGCAAATCCGCTGTCGTAACAGCCGTTAATTCTTCTAGCATCATGGCAAATTCCTCTCGGCCACCCGAAACATTAATGTTCTCTCCAACTCGCGCCCCAGCGTCGTCATAATCCGGCTGGAAACCATATAGATCCGCCCCGGAATTCCGCCCTCAAAGGTCGCCTTCGAGCTGGTTGCGCCGCATTCCTGCAACACCACCCGCAGCTCGCCGGGCACGTCTTCTACCGGTCTGACTGTCCAACCTAAATCATCGCTAACTCGTTCATTTCGCTTCAAATACCCGGCACGCCAGTCCACTGACAGCTCCAGTTCCGAGTCGGGGTCTTTCAGGAAGTATCCACTCATTCGCGGCCTCATATTTAAGAAAATTCAAACACACCCCTGCATCGCCCACGCGGAGGGAGCAGCAATAGCCGGAGGACACAGGGGTGCTAAAACCCGCCTAGATCGGCAGGTATTCAAGCCAACTTACGTCAGCGAGAATTTCAGAAGCTTGATCGCCGCGAAGTCACTAACATCGCCGCCGATACGCTTGGTCGCATAGAACAACACATGTGGTTTAGCACTGAACGGATCGCGCAGAATACGCAAATCAGGGCGCTCGGCCACCGTGTAACCTGCTGAAAAATCACCAAAAGCAATCGCTGTCGCGTCTGCGGCAATGTCCGGCATATCCTCGGCAATCAGCACAGGATACCCCATAAGGCGTGCAGGCTCGCTCGCGGCCAGACCATCAGACCAAAGGAAACGACCATCCGCATCCTTCATCTTGCGAACCGCACCAGCCGTCTTGGAATTCATCACGAACGTCGCATTCGCGCGGTAACGTGCGCCGAGGCCGTAAACCAGATCAACAATCGCATCAGCCGGATCAATCCCGTCAAAATCGCCAGCAGCACCCGTCGCCACATATCCCAGATTTCCCCAGGTCCAAGCCGCATTATCAACAGCCGGATACGTCAAGAAACCTTTGGGCTTATCAACACCGTCGCCACTGATAAACGCCACACCTTCAGCACGGCTGAACTTGTCCGCAATACGTGTCGCCAACCAGCCTTCAACATCAAAAGCACTGTCATCCAGCAAGCGTTGCGAAGCCTTGGGAAGCGCCGATAACTCGTGCAAAGGAATGGATATTCGCTCAATTTTCGGTGTGCCGGTTTCCACCGCAGCACCCGTTTCAGAAGCCCAACCAGCACCGATATCGGAATGGTCCACCAGCACATCATAGGCCGTAGATTCCACCTGAACCACACTCGCGATTGAACGAATGGACGACGCGCCACGAAGCACCGTCGTAATCTGGTCCGCCGTCTGCGGGTCTACCAGATAACCACCATCGGCAGAAACAGCGGTAGACAGCGACTTTTCTTCCACCGGAAGCCCACGCAACGCGTCGTCATCGCCACTGCGAAGATAGGTCGAAAACGCCTTCTTGTGTGGGATTCCCACCTCTACTGTTGTGGAAAGTGCCGGACGTGAAGTGGATAGTGATTTAGCATTAAACATATTCAAACGTTCTTCCTGTTCTATAAGTTTTGATTTAATTTCGTTCTTGAACCTGCTGAATTCACTGAAGAATTCGTTCATGGCAGCCTTAACCTCGACAGCATGGGACCCACCCGCAGCGGCACCGCCACGGGACTTCATTTCTTTGTCACGCATTAATATTTCCTTTGGTAAATACGTTCAGGCCAGCAGATCGCGGGCCTGTCGAAAGGTTTCGGCCAGACTTTGCGCCAGCGCCGCCTCGTCATCCATTGGCTCCACTCGCGCCTCCGGAAGCATCGGGAAGGTGACCATCGACACCTCCCAAAGTTCAATTTCGTGCAACAACCGCCCCTTGGTAGTTTTCTCAGCACGAACAGTACGATAGCCGATAGACAACCCGTCTATCGCACCCGCCTGAAGCAAAACCAGCGCCTCGCGCCCGGCCTGTACTTCGGGTAACAAACGCCCCTTCACGAACAACCCTTTGTCGTCTTCGCGGATTTCATCCCAGACACCAATGGGTTGCATAGGGTCATGCTGCCACAGCATTTTAACCTTGCCACCAGCCTTGGAAAGTCGCGCCAGCGAGGCACCATACGCCCCCTTCTGCACCACATCCCCGGCATTATCTTCAATATTAAACAAAGATGCGTATCCGGATATCACGGAATCATCCGTCAATCCGATATCACCGTCGAAACGGCAAAATTTCGTCTCAAGCACATTCAAATTATCTACATAAATCATGTATTTTCCTCAGAAAAACTCTTGATAATTGCATAAATCAAGTAATTCGTATTTTATACGGGCATAACCAACCCATATAGGACATTGGCGGAAAACATCGCCGCAGCCCCGTAAACCGCCAGCCACATGCGTCGTTCCAACCGCTCCAGCATGCCCTCGATCGCCCGCAATCGACGCTCCAACCCATGCCAACGCTCATCGAAAACTCGCTCATGTGCCTCGATCCGCGCGCTCGCCGCATCAAACGGCTCATAGAGGTATTTCGACCCCCCGCTCCGCCGGCTCATTAATCTTCCGCCAGCTTGGGCAGCCCCAACATCTTGCGCTTCTCTCCAGACGTTAAAAATTCAGCGCTAGAAATCCGCCGCCACTGCGCCTCCCTTTCCGCCGCCAGCGCCGGAATACCGTCAAGGTCAGCCTTCAGAACCAACCCCTCGCCAAACAGCGGCCCCAACCATCCGGTCACAGCCTCCAAAGTCTTGGCAACAAGCGGCAAAACGGTAAGGCGATAGAACGCCCGGTTCGCCTCTTGGTAGTTCGAATAGGAATTATCCCCCGGGAAACCCAGCAACATCGGTGGTACACCAAAGGCCAACGCAACCTCTCGCGCCGCACTTTCCTTGGTCTTTTGAAACTCCATATCGGACGGCGAGAACCCCATAGGTTTCCAGTCCAACCCGCCCTCAAGCAACATCGGACGCCCCGCATTCTGCGCCCCTTGATGATGGCTTTCCAACTCGTCAACCAACCGATTATATTGATCCGAGGTCAGCGCCCCCATTCCGTCAGCCCCCTTGTAAATAATCGCCCCCGAGGGTCGTGCCGCATTATCCAGCAAGGCTTTGGACCACTTTGACGCCGAATTATGCACATCCAACGCCGCCCCAGCCGCCTGCATCGGGGACAAACCGTAATGGTCATCCTGTGGATGAAACGCCTTCACATGCAAAATCGGAGCGAAATCACCCCGCATATCAAACTGATGCGTGCGGGACCCAACCTTATATTCATACGCCACAGGCCAGCCATCCGCCCCGGGCACAACCGACATTCGATCCGATCGGAGCACATGCAATTCCTGCGGTTGCCCCTCGCCACCCGCCTCAAGATACCCGTCGCCAGACAGCAGTAACTGCCCGTAAAACGCCTCGAATAATGCCGCCGCACCCTGCCCTTTATTGGGTTGCGCCATCAACGCCAACAACGGATGAACCTCGTATCGACGCTCTACATCCTGCAACAACACAGGCACCGCCGCCGCCGCTTCTGCGATCATCTTTACACAACGAAACCCCACAGGATTTCCGGTAAATCCCATCCGCGTCAAACTCACCGTATCGCGCGCCGACCACGCCGCCCGACCGGCCCCATGAAACGCAATCACCGATGCCGCCGCCGAGGCCTTCTTCTCGCCCCCACTCATCGACTTAAAAAGTTTTAAAACCATTACCCTACGCTCCCTACTTAAAGTCCACGCACACGTGGCCGCTGAAAATGCAGCGCCGGTGCAATCATCAAATCCGTAATCGCCCAGACCAACGCATCGACGCGGTCAGGGCTGCCCTTGCCGGTAAAACCGTGCACCGTCATCGCACACATCTGGTCCTCCAGTTCAGCAAAACCGCCGCAATGCGAAACCCGCCCTTGCTCGTATAAAGCCGCCACCGGTTCCGCCCGCGCCGCCTTCCCACGTGACGCTCGAACCGCCCGATACGACACCAGCGGATCAATTGATCGCACCAAGGATTCCACCAAATCACCGCCCTGATTAACCTCGGCCACCAAGCGATCCGCGCCGTATTCCCGCGCCTTAGCCACCGCCCTCTCGGCCCAAACCTGCGGCGAGCCCGCAATCGAGGCATCCTCCAAAATATACGCCCGCCAGTCCTGCGGCGGCCCCTGCATCGTGACCCCGGCCACGATAATTCCGCACTCATCCGCCTTTGGGCCACCCGTCATCGGCGGGTCCACGGCGACCACAATTCGGTCCAGCTCCGGCACTTCAGAACGCCCGGAATCTAGCGCGGCCAAGTTCCAAAATGCCCCCTCGACATCCGTCAAAATCTCGCCCTGCAACTCCTGTCGACCCAACCTCGAACCGGCATATTTCTCGGTCACATACGCCAAAAAACTATCCGCCAAATTCGCCGCATTCGCCTCAGTCGGTGCAGAAGTCCGCACTGTGCGCGCATCCTCCAGCAAATCCTTCAACAACCGCGACGGCCGCGGCGTCGTCGTCACCACCTGCTGCGGTCGATCCCCCAACCGCAAACCAAATTGCAACATGTCCCACGCATCCTGCCCCTGCTTCCACTTCGCCAACTCGTCACACCAGGCGGCATCAAATTGCGGCCCGCGCAGGCTCTCAGGATTAGACGCCGAATATATCTCGGCCACCGCGCCATTTGGCCAAACCAGCCGTTTGCGCGTCGCCTCCCATACAGGTCGCCGGTCCGGCGGCGAGCATGCAAGAATGCCCGAATCTCCAAAAACCATAACCTCGCGGGCTTGCTCGATTGTCTCGCCAATCAACGCCACGCGCCGGCATTCCCCAACATCCCACGGCATCGCACCTTCAACCTTGGACCTTACCCATTCAGCCCCCGCGCGGGTTTTCCCCGCACCGCGACCGCCCAGAATGACCCACGTTGTCCAGTCACCTTCAGGGGCAAGTTGATGCCCCTGAAGCGCCCAAATATCGAACAACCACGGCATACTCAGCACCGCATTCGAGCTTAGCCCGTCAAGCAGCTCCTCCACCTGTTCGGGGCTCAGCGAGCGTAATAAGTCGCTCAATGATCTCCCGTCGTGCGGCTTCAAGGTCAAGAGCGCACGCCCCTTCCCCGCCGCTACGCTGTTCGTAACTTCGTTTTGCAAGATCTGCCTCGATAGTAATTACAGATTGAATGGACTTCCTGAACTCGATGATCGAGCCATTTACGTCCTTGATCGTCGGCAATTCCTCACCGACCTGTAGTCGTTTTACGGTTGCCGAAATTGCAACCCTCATAGATTCGTATTGTTCCCGCGCCGCCCTAAGAAGGCGCAGATTCGCGTCCCGATCCTCGGGATAATCATTTTTCATATAATAAGCTTTCACTGCTCCGCATGAGCAGAAACAGAAAAACGGCCTGATCTTTCGACCAACCCGCTTGCCCACTTCTTCCAGCTTGCCTAGAGGTATACTCTGAAGCGTTCGCAATGTCAATAACTAAATCATAGGTTGAGTTAGTTTAATTCGAAGAACGCTCCCGCTCGATCTTACGCCAAGCCGCCACATTCCGGTTATGCTCTTGTAAACTCTTGGCAAATGCGTGTCCGCCGGACCCATCCAACACGAAATAATAAAACTTAGATGTCTCCGGATTAGCTGTTGCCAATATCGCATCCCGTCCCGGATTGGATATCGGGGTCGGCGTCAAACCCGCAATTTGATACGTATTATAAGCTGTTACCTTATCCAATTGCGACTGAAACAGCCGCCCCCGCAACCGCTCCTTGCCATCCGTCAGCCCATATCGCAACGTCGCATCTGCTTGCAGTCGCATGTTCACCGCCAGCCGATTATAAAAAACCGAGGCCACCAGCCCCCACTCGCCAGCCCCGCCAGCTTCGCTTTCCACAATAGAGGCCAAGATCAACAGCTCTTCCTTGCTCGCCAGTGGCAGTCCTTCGGCACGCCCCTCCCAAGCCGCGTCCAAAATCGCAATCTGCGCCTCAAACATCCGGTCCACAACCGATTGCCGCGTATCACCTCTTTGAAAACTATAGGTATTGGGCGCCAACATTCCCTCAGTGGGCAGGTTTTCGATCTCACCCGTTAAGTCTTCGTTAGCATTTATCCGCGCCACAATTTCCGCAATATACATGCCCTCGGGAATGGTTACGAAATACTGAATACTTTTGCCCTCGACCAGAATATCCAAAATTTCATCCATCGAACTACCCGCAGGCAGCACATATTCCCCGAATTTCAGCTTGGTGTCCCGCTGCGTATACCGCGCCCCGATCCTAAAAATCTGTTCGTTGGAAATGGCCCCGACGTACAGCAAATTCTCGGAAATCCCGCCCAGCGTTGCACCGCGCACCACCTCGATCACCAGATCTTCCGTCAACGGCCCCTCGTTACGAAACTGCCCCTGTGCCCAAGCAATAAAGCCACCCAGCGCAGCAATCATCAAAATCAGAAACGTAAAAGCATTCGCCGCGATACTACGGCCCATCTATCGAACTTTCCCCATAACAAGCGAGGCATTCGTGCCGCCAAACCCGAAGGAATTCGATAACACCATGTTAATCTCCCGCTTAACTGCCTTATTAGGGGCCAGATCCAGATCTGTCTCGACCGCCGGATTATCCAGATTAATCGTCGGCGGCGCAATCTGGTCGCGCAGCGCCAGAATACAGAAAATAGCCTCGACAGCACCCGCCGCGCCCAGCAAATGCCCTATCGCAGACTTCGTCGAAGACATTGTTATGTCCTTCGCCGCATCCCCCATAAGACGCCCGACCGCCCCCAATTCAATCGTATCAGCCATCGTCGAGGTCCCGTGCGCATTGATATAATCAATCTCCGAAGGCTCCACCCCGGCCCGTTTTAATGCAGCCTTCATGGACCGATATCCGCCGTCGCCATCAGGCGCAGGCGCGGTAATATGGTGCGCATCGCCCGACAGGCCATAGCCTAGAATCTCCGCATAAATCTTGGCTCCACGAGCCTTCGCGTGCTCGTATTCCTCCAGCACAACAACACCCGCGCCTTCACCCATAACGAAACCATCACGGTCCTCGTCATACGGCCGCGAGGCGGTTTTGGGGTTATCCCGACGTTTCGTCGACAACGCCTTACAGGCATTAAACCCGGCAATTCCCAGCTCGCAAACCGGCGCCTCGGCCCCGCCAGCAACCATCACATCCGCATCGTCCAGCATGATCAGCCGCGCCGCATCACCAATCGCATGCGCACCCGTGGAACATGCCGTAACAACCGCGTGGTTCGGCCCCTTGAAACCATAACGAATGGAAACCTGCCCCGAACAAAGGTTAATCAAAGTCGAAGGAATAAAGAACGGCGAGACCCTGCGCGGCCCCTTCTCCTTCAACAGTATCGCCGTATTCGCAATCGTGGAAAGCCCACCGATACCAGACCCGATCATCACGCCCGTGCGGAACTGCTCTTCCCCGTCCGTGGGCACCCAGCCCGCGTCTTTGATTGCCTGATCCGCCGCCGTCATCGCATACAGAATGAACGGATCAACCTTGCGCGCCTCTTTCGGGGACATCCAGTCGTCAGGGTTAAATGTTCCGTCACTCCCGTCCCCTAAAGGAATTTCGCAAGCGTAATCCGTCTTCAGATGCGAGGCATCAAACCCCGTGATTGTTCCCGCACCGGACTGCCCGTCCAGAATACGTTTCCAGGTTTCCTCAACCCCGCAAGCCAGCGGAGTAACCATACCAAGACCTGTAACAACTACGCGCCGCATATGACACCTCATCAAATAAAATTTGAAGAGCTTTTACCGCATTTAGCACAACGGGGGCAAGCATGGATAAAGGTCGCCTACCAATTATCGCCATCCCTGCAAAGAGCATCCATAAAATCACTTTCCTCGACCACACGGAAAGCGCTTAAATGCAAGCCTCGCACTTCTGCAAATCAGTTTCTATTTCAAATTGAATCTCCATTTCCGAACATCTCGCCTTATTTCTGAGCCAGAAACGTTAAGAATTCGTTGCCAAAAATTCGCGGCTTTCTTCAGCATTTCTTAACTTTTTCGATCAACAAAGGGGCATGTGAATAGAAAGTTACCACCATGTCCGTTGCCCTCGTCGCCCATGAGCCGCCCAAGCAGATAACGCCTAACGACACGCAGATCAGCAAGCAGCACAAAGCCGCGATTTTGCTTAGCGTGCTGATCAAGGCCGATGCCACGCCAAACCTCGACGATATCGCGACGGAGGCCCTAAAGAGTATCGTCGATATCATGGCCTCTTTTGGCGAGGTTAACCGCCGAACCGTCGATCTGGTCATCCTTGAATTCCTGTCCGAACTTCAGGATTTCGGCCTCTCCATGCGCGGCGATCTGGAGGATACTCTGGCCTCCCTTAAGGGTCATGTTAGCGACCAAGCCATTGAAAAAATTCGCAAAGCTTACGTGCGCTCTCCTTCGGTCGATGTGTGGGTAAGGGTCGCCTCGGCCGACGCGGAGCAGTTGCAAAACTGCCTTGATGACGAGCATTTGCAAGTTGCAGCCACAGTGCTGTCCAAAATTCCCTCGACCCTCGCGGCGCAAGTCCTTGGCGGAATGGAGGCCGTTCGCGCCCGTGAAACCATGCTGGCAATCATTAACAGTCGTACTATATCAGCCGAAATCATTGAATTAATTGGCCAAAGCATCAGTGAATCTATGTTTAACGAGGATGCCCCCTCCGTTTTCACCAAAACCCCGGTGGAGCGTGCCGGTGACATCATGAACTTCGCCCAAAGCGACATCCGCGACCGCCTGATGGAGGATTTCGGGGAAACCCACCCGGATACCGCAGAAAAAATCCGCAAGGTTATGTTCACTTTTGCCGACATCCCGGATCGCGTGCAGCCGCGCGACGTTTCCGCCATCACCCGCACCGTGGATCAGGAAACCCTGCTCCGCGCCATGAAAACCGCACCAACCGAGGCAGAGTTCCTGCTTTCCGGACTATCCACGCGCATTGCCGATCAGCTCCGCGAAGAACTGGCAGAACTAGAACCCGTCAAGAAAAAAGATGCCGAGGCCGCGATGAACGAATTGATCATCGGCATCCGCAAACTGGAAGCAAGCGGCGAAATCACCCTGATCACGGAAGACGAACCGGAATAAACGACGGCAAAATTAGGAATTGGAGCGGGTGATGGGAATCGAACCCACGTATTCAGCTTGGAAGGCTGCTGCTCTACCATTGAGCTACACCCGCTTCGATGGTCCTTATATGGCCGAGTCGGACGGGAGTACAAGGCCTCTGTAAC
>CAKZNY010000298.1 GCA_937132145.1 uncultured Paracoccaceae bacterium
CAGGATTGTGCGTGGTCGCGGTGGGTTAGAGGAATGCCGGCATAGGAGGCGCAACCGGATGCGGCGGTGATGCCGGGGATAACCTGAAAAGGAACGCCAGCGGCTGCCAGAGTTTCCAGCTCTTCGCCGCCTCGCCCGAAGATGAACGGGTCGCCACCTTTCAGGCGCAAAACGCGTTTGCCCTCGCGGGCCAGTTTTACCATCAGGTCACTGATGTCACCCTGCTCCATCGTGTGGTTGTTCGGGCTTTTGCCAACAAAAATCCGTTTTGCGTCGCGGCGCACCAGATTGATGATGCCCTCGCCGATCAGGCGGTCGTAAAGCACAACATCGGCGCGCTGCATCAGGTGCAGGGCGCGGAAAGTTAACAGATCAGGATCACCGGGACCGGCGCCAACAAGGTAAACCTCGCCGACTTTTTCAACGTCTTGGCCGAGGGCCGCCGCGTCCAGCTCTTTCAGGAACTGCTTTTTTGCGCCTTTAACATTACCGGCAAGAAAAGCATCGGCGACAGGGCCGTCGATGGTGTTTTCCCAAAACATCCGGCGGGATTCGGGGGTTTTCAACTTGGTCATCACCCGTTCCCGCAAACGTCCCGAGAATGCGGCCAGTTTGCCGTAAGTGGCGGGCAAGATGGCCTCGATGCGGGCGCGCAAGATACGCGCGATGATCGGCGCAGCACCGCCGGAGGAAATCGCGATAACCAGCGGCGAGCGGTCGATGATTGAGGGGGTGATGAAATCACAGTATTCCGTCACATCCGCCACATTGGCCAACACGTGGCTTTGTTTAGCCATGTCGTAAAGGCGGCGATCTCGATCGCCATTTTCGGTGGCACCGTAGGCGACCGCAGCGCCGACAAAGTCAGGCAATTCAGGGGCTTGGGCGTGATGCGTTAACGAGGGGTGGTTTTTCAGCTCGCGAAATTCGCCCTCCAGCTCTTCTGCGAAAACATGGACCAACGCGCCGGCATCAAGCGCACGTTCGACACGGCGGGCAGCAAGCGTGCCGCCCCCGTCAACGATGACTTTCTTGCCCTTCACGTCGAGGAAGATGGGTAGGTGGTCCATGGTCGTGTCCTATTTATTCTCGTCGGCCCAAGCGAGCAACTATTGCGCGAACTCGGTTGCGGTATTGGGGTCGAGGTCGATTGTTGTAAACCGTTTACGTTCCCGAAATGTTAATCGCAACACTTTCATGCCGCCAAACAACGTCACGTCTTTTAGCGAGACGGACTTAAGGTAGGGCAGCTCCATTTCCTTGATCAGGATGGCTTTTTCACTTTCGGTCATATTTTAGCCCCCGCACGAACAAAGCTTCCAGCCGCCATTCCCACTTTTTGGGTGTGTCGCGGTAGTCGGGTTTGACGTCATATTCCATGAACATCACGCCGGATTCCCCTGCGTGTGCCACAAGGCGTCCAAGCTGCTCGAAGCTGTCCACGTCAGGGTGTCCTATTATCAGGTCACTTAGTTTAGCCATTTTACGTACTCCTAATTCTGTTGTTAAACCTTACGCGATACATAATGCGGCGGCTATGGTTTCCAACCTCGTCGCCGTCAAAAGCGGTGCGGTTATGTAGCGCGTTGTTGTTAAATACCCCTTGACCGGGCTTCAGTTTGGCCTCCAGCATCAGCGGATCCCCCTCGATCAGCAGGTTTTGCAGGAAAGTTACCGCCTCGCGGGTCACGGGATCATCCCGCCATTCAATGGACCGCGTCCGCGCGGTGTAGCGCATTATCAGGTCATCGCCTTCAACATGGAACACCGGCCCGATGGAGGCTGGACGCAAGGTTCCGTCCTCCTCTTGGGTTTCGGGGATAGTCATCGCGCGTGGATGCGAAAGCGCGGTTATATAGTCAGGATTTTCATCCCTCAGCCGGATATAAGCGATGTCGTTGTCCAGAATCTGGTTAACCCCGCCAGCCATTGCATCTTGCACGCAATGCAGAATGAAGCCACGGATCGTGTTGTCCGGGGCATTATAATAGCCATCCGTATGCCAGTTCAGCGCTTTGCGGGAATACGGAATGAATCCCCGCTGGCTGGGCCGGTTGGAAACAGTCAGCGCCACAATGGCCGCCTCCCCCTTAGAGCGATGCCCCTCGGGTTCGCCCATGCCGAGGCGGTCCGCCATTGCCCGCAAATTACCGCGCAATATCGAATCGTCAGTTTCCGGCGGGGTCGAGTAGAGGGCAATATTTGTGTCGCGGCAGCGTGATAAAATCGCCTCAACCTCCGAATCGGCCATGTTCATGGGGTCGGAAATCGCTACGAACCCTGCGGAAAGTGCGCGTGTTCCAGCGGTAATCTTTTGTTCACGCCATTCCGCGTATGCTGCGGCATTACGTAAATCGAACGGAGATTCTTTAGTAATTCCAGTCATTATTT
Organism: uncultured Paracoccaceae bacterium; assembly: GCA_937132145.1. GTDB lineage: Bacteria > Pseudomonadota > Alphaproteobacteria > Rhodobacterales > Rhodobacteraceae > NORP23. The sequence goes on from CAKZNY010000298.1 coordinate 2,392, forward strand.
TGCCTTTAACCTATTTCTGAGTGTTATTGTCAGGTTTAACAGAATATTAGTCTAAACGCATATTAGACGAAACTCTGTTACTGTTTAACCATGTTTTCCTTTACATTCGATTATCGTAATATATAAATGTAAGGTGAAGCATTGCAATTATTATATGCTTTGCAGAAGAATTAACGACCTAAGAGCAAAAAAGCTGCTCTGACTGATTTGGAATCAGATAGGGCTTTAAAGGGAGGATACGAGATGAAAGACGCTAACGAGGATAAGGTTAATCCGCAACACGAAACACCGATGCTGGACCAACTTGAAGGCGGCAAATGGCCGAGCTTCGTTACAGGCATCAAACGTCTGCGTGACACCAAAGGCGCACAATACGCACCTATGATGAACGACCTTCTGGGTCAGTTGAACCATAGTTACGAGGAACGTCTTGGCTTCTGGAAGGGCGGCACGCTCTCCGTTTTCGGGTATGGCGGCGGTATTATCCCTCGTTTCTCCGAAGTTGCTGGTGACTATCCTGCCTCCAAAGAATTCCACACGCTGCGGGTTATGCCGCCAGCGGGTTTCCACTATACAACAGACATCCTGCGTAAGCTTTGCGACGTTTGGGAAGAGCATGGTTCCGGCCTTATCGCTTTCCACGGTCAATCCGGCGACATCATGTTCCAGGGTTGTACCTCCGCACAGGCACAGCCGGCGTTTGACGCATTCAATGAACTAGGTTTCGATCTTGGTGGTGCTGGTCCAGCGCTTCGTACAGCGATGTCTTGCGTTGGCCATGCGCGTTGCGAGCAGTCCTGCTTCGACGGCGTTAAAGCCCACCGTGGTATTATCAACCGTCTGCTAGATGAAATGCACCGTCCTGCGATGCCATACAAATTCAAGTTCAAGTTCTCCGGTTGTGGTAATGACTGCGTGAACGCGATCCACCGTGCCGACTTTGCGGTTATCGGAACTTGGCGTGATGACATTGTTATCAAGCAAGACATGGTTAAAGAGCACATCAAAAAAGTTGGTCGCAAGTACATGATCGACACGGTTGTTTCCATGTGTCCAACGCGTGCGATTTCGTTGAACGACGATGATACAATGGAAATCGACAACAAGTCCTGTGTGCGCTGCATGCACTGTATCAACGTTATGACCAAGGCACTTAGCCCGGGCAAAGACCGCGGCGCATCCATCATGATCGGCGGCAAGCGTTCGCTTAAAGTTGGCGATCTTATGGGCACAATGATCATTCCGTTCATGAAGCTGGACACAGACGAAGATTTCGAGAAGCTCGAAGATTTCGCTGAAGAGGTTATGGAATTCTTTGCTGACAACGCACTAGAGCACGAGCGTATTGGTGAAACCATTGACCGTATCGGCGTTCCGGCCTTCCTTGAGGCGCTAGACATTCCCGCCGACCCGAACATGGTTAACCATCCGACAACGTCCAGTTATGTGCGCATGGATGACTTCGAACAGGAAGCCGACAAGTATTTCGAGCGCAAAGCGCGTGAATCCGGCATGGTTGTGGCAGCCGACAGTTAAGTCGGCCACCCGCCCAAATCAATTTTATTTTCCTGTTATCTAACAGGAATGGAGGAATAAAAATGAACGAAATGAGCAAAAAGCCCCGCATGCCAGACGAAGTTGGTGTACCGGATCCGTTCCAGTACATGCACCCGACCAGCATCGATAATTACGGCACTTGGGATTGGCATGAACGCCTAAAGCCGGGCGTTCTGCATCACGTGTCGAAATCCGGCGCTGATCTTTATACTGTCCGTGCTGGAACACAGCGTCAGATGGATATTTTCACCATTCGTAAACTTTGCGACATCGGGGACGAGTTCGCAGACGGTTTCATCCGTTTCACCACACGTTCGAACATCGAATACATGGTGTCGGATTTGGCCAAGGTTCAGCCACTGGTTGAGGCATTAACCGAAGCCGGTTTTCCGGTCGGCGGCACAGGCGCCTCCGTTTCCATGATCTCGCACACGCAGGGCTGGTTGCACTGCGATATTCCGGGCACTGATGCGTCCGGTATTGTGAAAGGTCTGATGGATGATCTTTATGAGGACTTCACAAACGAACTGATGCCAAACCGTGTTCGTATCACGACATCTTGCTGTCAGATCAACTGTGGTGGTCAGGGCGATATTGCGATCAACGTGCAGTATATCAAGCCGCCAAAAATCAACCACGATCTGGTTGGTAACGTATGTGAACGTCCAGCAGTTGTTGCGCGTTGCCCGGTTGCGGCTATCCGCCCGGCCATGGTTAACGGCAAGCCTTCGCTGGAAATCGACGAGAAGAAATGTGTATGTTGTGGTGCTTGTTACCCTCCATGCCCACCTATGCAGATCAACTCCGCAGAAAGCACGAAAATTGCTATCTGGGTTGGTGGTAAGCACTCGAACGCGCGTTCCAAACCAACATTCCACAAACTTGCTGTGGCCAACTTGCCAAACAACCCGCCACATTGGCCGGAAGTTCGCGAAGTGGTTCGCAAGATTCTGGACGCCTATAAATCCGATGCCAAACATTGGGAGCGTGTAGGTGAATGGATCGAGCGTATCGGTTGGGCACGTTTCTTCGAAATGACCGAGCTTGCGTTCACCAAGCACCACATTGATACATGGACCGGTTCGCGTAAAACGATGAACGCTTCGGCCCACGTACACTTCTAAGGGGCGACTTGACGTGAAATTCGGAATCGTAGTTTCAGAAGGGCCGTATCAGCACCAAGCGTCTGATTCAGCTTATAACTTCGTCAAAGCTGCATTGGCCAAAGGCCATGAGGTAAGTCGGGTGTTCTTCTATCATGACGGGGTTAATGTGGGCACGCGCCTATCAATCCCGCCACAAGATGACCGCCAGATTCAAGAACAGTGGACCGCGCTGGGCAAAGAGCATGATCTGGATCTCGTGATCTGTATCGCTGCTGCCCAGCGTCGCGGTCTGCTGGATGAAAACGAAGCGAAACGTCAAGGTAAAGACGCCGATAACATCGCCGAGGGGTTCCGGATTTCCGGCCTCGGCCAGTTGATCGAGATGGGCATCCAAGCCGATCGCACGATCACATTTGGCGACTAGGAGGAATTGAAATGAGCGAAACAATTAAAAAATTCCTCTATGTAAATCGCAAAGCCCCTTACGGCACGATTTACGCGCAGGAAAGTCTGGAAGTTGTGCTGATTGGCGCGGCTTTCGATCAGGACGTCTCTTTGGCGTTTCTCGATGACGGCGTGTTCCAGTTGACTAAAGGTCAGAACACAAAGGAAATCGGGCTCAAGAATTTCTCGGCGACGTACCGTGCGCTGGGCGATTACGAGGTGACCAAGCTGTACGTCGAGAAAGAATCTCTCGAAGAGCGTGGTTTGACTTTGGATGACCTGCAAAACATCGAATACGAGGACGAAGACGACGATTATGCTGAAAAGCCATCGATCCGTTTGGTGACTCGCGCTGAAATGGCCGATGTGATGGCCGACCAAGACGTCGTTTTAAGCTTTTAGGAGGGGTAAATGGGAACTTTACACACAGTTAACAAATCGCCTTTCCAGAACCAGACTCTGCTTAGCTGTTTGGCGCATGTCAAAGACGGCGACGCAGTTCTGATGATCGAGGATGGCGTTTATGGTGCCACCACGGGAACGGCAGTAAGTGATGCGCTGGCGAAAATTTCGGCGGACGTATCCCTATATGTATTGGGTCCAGATTTGGCGGCCCGCGGCATTGACGCTGGCCGGATTGCCGAGGCTGTGAACTCGGTGGACTATGAGGGCTTTGTAGACCTCGCCGCGACCCACGATCGCGTTCATAACTGGCTTTAAAAAACAAAACACACCGGGAACCCCGGGGCACTAACAACAAAGAAGGAATATAAAATGGCATATGAAGTAAACGGCGCTACAATTGAACATGACGAAGAAGGCTACATCACCACGCTAAGCGAATGGTCCAAAGAGCTGGCCGACATTATCGCCGCTGCTGAATCAGTAGACATGGGCGAAGAGCATTGGGCGGTTGTTAACTTCCTTCGTGATTACTACGAAGAATACCAGATCGCGCCTGCGGTTCGTGTTTTGATCAAATCAATCAAAAAATCCATGGGCCCTGAAGTTGGCAACAACAAGTACATGTATGAACTGTTCCCTTACGGTCCAGCGAAACAGGCTTGTAAGATTGCTGGTCTACCTAAGCCAACTGGCTGCGTATAATCTACGACTAACACCCTGAATAATAACAATAATAACGGGGTATACTATTACTTGGATCGGTTCCGGCATCGTCGGAGCCGGACTGCCCAATGGGAGGATCGGATGTGTCTGCCACGTTGTTTGCATTGCTGTATTATGTCGCCACTTTGCTGCTCGTTGTTGGAGTAGCGATGAAGCTGCGCCGTTATGCAAAAGCTCCTGCACCTTTGAAGATTCCGACGATGCCAGCGCCTCGCACGATGAAGGGCGTCTATTTCCGTTTGTTACGCGAAACCGTTTTATTCGAGAGCCTGTTCAAGTCCAACAAATGGATTTGGCTGTTCGGCTACCTCTTCCACCTCGGGATGCTGGTCGTTGTACTACGCCATTTCCGTTATGTTACATATGATATCTGGTGGTGGTTAGAGCTGATCCAGCCGTTTGGTATCTACGCCAGCTACCTGATGATTATCGGCCTGATCGGCCTGCTGGTCCGCCGATTTACGGTAGAGCGTGTGCGCTATATCTCCAGCCCGTCGGATTATCTGATGTTGGTCCTGCTGATCGCGATTGCCGGTACCGGCATGGCCATGACCTTTGTTCAGCCAGTCGATATTATCGCGGTCAAAGGTTTCTTCCTTGGTTTGCTGCGTTTCCAGATTAATCCGCTGCCAAACAGCCCGATGTTGCTGGTCCATCTGGCACTGGTCGCGGGGCTGATGATTATCTTCCCGATCTCGAAACTGATGCACGGTCCGGGCCTGTTCTTTAGCCCGACACGTAACCAGATCGACAACTCGCGTGAAAAACGCCATCTCGCCCCGTGGGCAAAAAAGCTAGAAGAATAAGGAGGGCTGAAACATGGCATCGCTAGATATGAATGCAGAAGGTGGCCCCAAGTTTGTGGGCGATCCGCTGGCAATACCCAAAATCAAATGCGACTCGATGGAGGATCTCGAATCCTACATGGCGCACCCCAAGCACAACACCGACCTAGGTTTCCCCGGGGAGCTGATCGACAACTGGAAAGAAGTCGCCATCGCGAAAATCGGTGAACTGGCCGAGAATAACCGCGCGTTTCAGGTGTATCTCGATACCTGCGTGAAATGTGGCGCTTGTACGGATAAATGCCACTATTTCCTTGGCACCGGTGACCCCAAGAATATGCCGGTTGCGCGCCAAGATTTGCTGCGCTCGGTTTATCGTCGCTACTACACATTCGCGGGTAAAAACTTCCCGTGGCTGGTTGGCGCGCGTGACCTGACCCGCGAAGTTCTGGACGAGTGGTACAACTACTACCACCAGTGTTCGCAGTGCCGCCGCTGCTCGGTTTTCTGCCCGTATGGCATTGATACCGCAGAGATTTCCATGGCCGCTCGTGAGATTATGAACACGATTGGCATGGGGCAAAAATATTGCAACGAGATCATCGCCAAGGCGAAAACGGTTGGTAACAACCTCGGCCTGAACCCCAAGGCGCTTCGTGCGACGCTTGAGGATCTGGAAGAAGATCTTGAAGAAGAAACCGGCCTGTCGGTGCGTATCCCGCTCGACGAAAAAGGCGCCGATATTCTGCTGATCACCCCATCGGCTGATTTCTTTGCCGAACCGCATATTGATGGCCTGCTTGGTTATGCCAAAGTGTTCCACGAGGCGGGGGTTAGCTGGACAGTTAGTTCTTACGCCTCCGAGGCGGCCAACTTCGGTATGTTTATCGGTTCTTACGAAAACATGCGAACCCTGTGCCTGCGTATCCGCCAAGCTGCCGAAGATCTGGGCGTGAAGCGGATTGTTTTCGGGGAATGTGGCCACGCTTGGCGGGTTGCTTACAGCTTTATGAACACGCTCGCTGGCCCGTTTGATTTTCTGGATCAAGACTATCCGATCCCGCAGCATATCATGGAATTCACCCATGACATGATCCTGAAGGGCGAGCTGAATTTCGACAAGTCGAAGAACGACCACTTCCGCCTTACCTATCACGACAGCTGCAATGTTGCGCGTGGTGCCGGTATGGGCGGCTACGAGGGTGGCCAGTTTGACCTGCCGCGCGAAGTTATAAAGGCTTGCTGCAACAATTATTTCGAGATGGACCGCGACACTACCCACGAAAGCACATTCTGCTGTGGTGGTGGTGGTGGTCTGTTAACGGACGAGCTGATGGACCTGCGGATCAAAGGCGCAAGCCCGCGAATGACCGCGATGCAACAGGTAACCGAGGACCACGGGGTGACCCACTTGGTCGCAATCTGCGCCATCTGCAAAACCCAGTTCTCGAAAGTAATGCCAGAATACGGCTACGAGAGGGAATCGATTCTGTCGGTCCACCAGCTAGTCGCAAACGCCCTGATCCTTACAGGGCAAACAATTGATGAAGACACCGCGCCCGAAGGGGATGGAGTCGCAACGGAGGTAAACTCATGAACGATCACATGCCAACATTTGTGCGCTATGAAGAAGGCGTAACGCCTGACGATTGGGATCTGGAGGAAAAGATTTTCCAACAGGACACAACGTATAAATGCCCGACATATATCCAGAAAACTGCGCCATGTTCCGGCTCGTGCCCGTCTGGTCACGATATTCGCGGCTGGCTGTCGATTGCACGCGGCATGGACAAACCTCCGGTCGAGGGCATGGCTTGGCAGGAATACGCGTTCAAGCGTATGGTCGAGGCCAACCCGTTCCCCGCATCCATGGGCCGCGTTTGCCCCGCACCTTGCGAATCCGGCTGTAACCGCAACGAGGTTGACGATTACGTCGGCATCAACGCGGTTGAACAATATGTCGGTGATTGGGCCAATGAAAACAATCTGAAGCTGGCCGACGTAGGTGAAGCAACGGGACGTAAAATTGCCATCATCGGTGGTGGTCCTGCCGGTCTTTCTGGTGCCTATCAATTACGTCGCATGGGTCATGCCTGTACTGTATTTGATAACCACGAAGAACTCGAAGCCTTGCGTTTCAAGCGAATCGACGAACTTATTTCCAGCTTTGGCAAGGAGATCGATTCCAATGAAGAAACCATCAAGCGTGTTCACACCAGGGTAGACCGCAT
>CAKZNY010000299.1 GCA_937132145.1 uncultured Paracoccaceae bacterium
GGCCGCTAGGCTCGCATCAAGTTTTGGCAACGTCGCGTACCAGATTGCATACCCGATGCCCGAGGCCAGCGCCCCCGAGGCGATGGCCAACAATATCCCCGTCATGCTTGACGTCGTTTCGCTTGGCAATAAAAGCCACAGCAAAATGCCCAAGGGTGCCGCGTACAGAAAATTCGTGGCGGTCGCTTGTAACGGTGCCGAAACTCCACGCCCGCGCAATGAATAGACACCCCACGAAATCGCGGCGACCACCATCAACATGGCCCCGAACAGATCCGGTGCCGCTGCCCCCGGTGCAAAAAGCACGGCCAAGCCGATCATTCCCAACGCCGAGCCAACCCAGCGCGCCGTTGCTGGCCGCTCCCGCCCCATGACCGCGCCTGCAAACATCGTTATTTGCACGCCGCCAAACAAAATCAACGCGCCGATGCCCGCATCCAGCGTCACATAAGCGAACGAAAACGGAGCGGCATACATAAGCAACGCCAACGCCGAGCCGATATTGCCATGCCGCAGCATTCCCCGCAGCCCACCGCGCAGCGCTACCAGTGCTGCTAACATCAGCGCGCCAGACGCCAGCCGTATCGCCAGAAACGCGCTCGGCCCGATTTGGTCGAACGCCAAAGCGCTGCGGGTCAGGACGGAATTCGCGGCAAAGGCCAGTAGGGCAAGCAGGGTGATCAAAAACAAACGCATGGGGCAACAAAGCGTGTTCAGGGGGTAAAGGCCAGACAACAATTTGTGTTGCGCACAAAAAAGGGCCACCCGAAGGCGGCCCGTGGTATTATTTTTGGTGAGCGTAAGGTTCTCGGTGTTTGGCCCGAAGGCCAAACGCCTGTCACCTACGGTCAAATCCTTGCAGGATTTAACCTTACATCATGCCGCCCATGCCGCCCATGCCGCCCATGTCTGGCATTCCGCCAGCACCACCGGCAGGTGTAGGTTTGTCAGCGATCATGGCTTCGGTTGTGATCAACAGACCAGCAATCGAACCCGCATCTTCTAACGCTGTACGAACAACCAACGCAGGATCGATGATGCCGAAGTCGAACATGTTGCCATATTCTTCGGTCTGTGCGTTGAAGCCGAAGTTTGCATCGCCGCTCTCGCGGACTTTGCCAGCAACAACTGCACCGTCAACACCAGCGTTTTCTGCGATCTGACGCAGTGGCGCTTCAAGCGCACGACGAACGATCGAGATACCAACAGTCTGGTCATCGTTTTCGCCTGTCAGATCAACAAGACCTTTGGCACCCTGCATCAACGCAACACCGCCGCCGACAACAACACCTTCTTGAACCGCAGCGCGGGTCGCATTCAGTGCATCGTCAACGCGATCTTTGCGCTCTTTAACTTCGATCTCGGTAGCACCACCAACACGGATAATAGCAACACCGCCAGCCAGTTTAGCCACACGCTCTTGAAGTTTTTCACGATCGTAATCCGAAGTTGTTTCTTCGATCTGCGTACGGATCTGGGAAACACGTGCTTCGATTTCAGCTTTCTCGCCATTGCCGTCGATGATTGTTGTTTCATCTTTGGTGATGGAGATTTTCTTGGCCGAACCCAGCATGTCGATCGTAACCGACTCAAGCTTCATGCCCAGATCTTCCGAGATAACCTGACCACCGGTAAGGATCGCGATGTCCTGCAACATGGCTTTACGACGATCGCCGAAACCAGGTGCTTTAACAGCCGCAATTTTCAGACCGCCACGCAGTTTGTTCACAACCAGTGTCGCCAGCGCTTCGCCGTCAACATCTTCAGCAATGATCAAAAGTGGTTTGCCGGACTGGATAACAGTTTCCAGCAGCGGAACCATGGACTGTAGGGAGGAAAGTTTCTTCTCGTGCAACAGCACAAGACAGTCTTCCATGTCAGCAACCATTTTGTCAGCGTTAGTGATGAAGTAAGGAGACAGGTAACCACGGTCGAACTGCATGCCTTCAACAACGTCTGTTTCAGTTTCCAGACCTTTGTTTTCTTCAACGGTGATAACACCCTCGTTGCCAACGCGCTGCATAGCACCAGCGATCTGCTCGCCGATTGCAGTTTCGCCGTTTGCAGCGATTGTGCCAATCTGCGCAACTTCGTCACTGTCTTTAACTTCACGCGCCATGTCTTTGATGGTTTTAACAACGTTGGCAACCGCAAGGTCGATACCGCGTTTCAGGTCCATCGGGTTCATGCCGGCAGCAACCGACTTCATGCCTTCGCGAACGATAGCCTGAGCCAGAACAGTCGCAGTAGTAGTACCGTCGCCTGCTGTGTCATTGGTGCGCTGGGCAACTTCTTTGACCATCTGCGCGCCCATGTTTTCGAACTTGTCTTCTAGTTCGATCTCTTTGGCCACGGTAACACCGTCTTTGGTGATGCGTGGAGCGCCGAAGGATTTGTCGATAACAACGTTACGACCTTTAGGGCCGAGCGTTACTTTTACGGCGTTTGCCAGAATATCAACACCGGCCAGCATGCGATTGCGGGCGTCTGTGCCGAATTTTACGTCTTTTGCAGCCATGATGGATGCTCCTTATAATAGGGTTCGCTTAAGCGATAATGCCAAGAATGTCGGATTCTTTCATGATCAACAGCTCTTCGCCGTCGAGCTTGATTTCCGTGCCAGACCATTTGCCGAACAAGATTTTGTCGCCAGCTTTAACGTCCATAGCAATGCGGCTGCCGTCTTCGTCACGTGCGCCTGCACCAACAGAAATAACTTCGCCTTCGGATGGCTTTTCTTTTGCGGAATCGGGGATAATCAGACCGCCGGATGTTTTCTCGTCTTCTTCAAGACGACGAACAACAACGCGATCATGTAGAGGTGTAAATGCCATTTTGGATGCTCCTATGAGTATTCCTTTGGGGTGGTTTTGCCTTTTGGCACTCACCACCGTTGAGTGCTAACGGTAGGTATCTAATTAGGCGAATTGGACGAGTCAAGGCATGCAACCACAGATTACCACTAATACGTGACAAAGCCCTGCGGCCCGCATATATAGAGCGAAATTATTGCAGCGCACAAAACGAGTCACACCATGATCAAAATTTTCGGCCACACAGCCCCCGACACAGATGCAACCGCCTCCGCCCTGATTTGGGAATGGTACCTAAGCGAAATGCAGGACAAACCTGCCAAAGCCTATGTGCAAGGCGAACCAAACACCGAGGCCGCGTTCGTTCTGAAACGCTGGGGTTTCGAGACACCCGAAATGCTGGACCTGCAAACCGACGACAAAGTCGTGATCGTAGACACCAACAATCCTGCCGAGCTGCCTGCGAACATCAACGATGTGGAAATCAAACAGATCATCGATCATCACATGCTGGTCGGTGGCCTGACAACCAGCGTTCCGATCAACGTCACAATCCGCCCTGTGGCCGCCACGGCGACCGTGATGTTCAGCATCATGCGCTCGCCCGCGCAAAACACTATGCCGGATGCGATCAAGGGCCTGATCCTCAGCTGCATTATTTCCGACACACTGGAATTCCGCAGCCCGACGACAACACCTCGCGACATAGAGATTGCCAAACGTCTGGCCGAAAACCTGAAAATCGACATCCCTGAATATGCCGCCGAAATGTTCGCGGCCAAATCCGACATCGCGCATTTTTCGGACGCAGAACTGCTGCGCATGGATTCGAAGAAATTCGAGGTTAACGGCACAAATTTCCGCATCTCGGTTCTGGAAACCACCAGTCCTGCGGCGATTCTGGCGCGCAAAGACAGCCTGATGGCCTGCATGACGACCGTTGCCGATGAAGACGGTGTGGATCAAGTTCTGCTGTTCATCATCGACATCCTGACCGAATCCGCGACCCTGCTGATCCCGAACGATTTCGTTAAAACAATCGCCGAGAAATCCTTTGATTGCACGGTTGAGGGCGACACAGTCCACCTGCCGGGCATCATGTCCCGCAAAAAGCAGATCATCCCGAGCCTGAAAGCTTAATGACCCGAATAATCGATAACCTCGCGCAGGTCGCCCACTCCTACGACGCGCTGTTCGTTGACCTATGGGGCTGCCTGCACAACGGTGTTGAGCCTTTCAAAGATGCCGTAGTAGCGTTGCAAACATACCGCGCGTCAGGCGGCAAGGTGCTGTTGCTAACCAACTCGCCGCGCCCGCGTGCCTCCGTCAAACGACAGCTTGAACGCATCGGCGTGCCCACCGACACCTACGACGAAATCGCCACGTCCGGTGATTCCGCCCAGATCGCGATGGCCGCAGGCATGGTTGGTCGCAAGGTTTACCACCTCGGCCCCGAACACGATCTCAGCTTCTTCGAAGACGAAAACGGCCCGATCAACGTCGAACGCGTCCCCTTGGATCAGGCCGAAGGCATCGTCTGCACCGGCCTGTTCGACGACCTGACCGAAACACCGGATGACTACCGCCTAACCATCCTCGATGGCAAAACCCGAGGCCTAAAACTGCTCTGCGCCAACCCCGACATCTCCGTTGACGTGGGTGATAAACGCATCTTTTGCGCAGGCGCCATCGCGCAGGCCTACACCGAAGCAGGCGGCACCAGCCTCTATTTCGGCAAGCCACACTCGCCAATCTACCAACTCGCCTATGCCCGCCTCGCAGGCATCTCGGCACGGCGCATAGATAACGACCGCATCCTTTGCATCGGGGATGGCATCAACACCGACATCCGTGGCGGCGTCGCCGAAGACCTCGACACCCTGTTCATCACTGGCGGGTTGGCCGCGAACGAAATCCATGGAATCGACGGTAAACCGGACGAGACCAAACTGGCCGAATTCATCAAATCAAACAAATTGTCCCCGACCTTCACGATAGGTCACCTACGTTAAGAAGGACGCAGATCATGCAAGACTCGCTGCCAATCGGCACCATCTATATTGAAGACCTCGAAATCGGCATGGAACGCTCGCTTTCCAAAACCATTGGCGACCACGAGATCGAAATGTTCGCCGAACTTTCGACCGATCACAACCCCGTCCACCTTGACGACGACTATGCCAAAGACACCATTTTTAAAGGTCGCATCGCCCACGGCATGCTATCCGCCAGCCTGATTTCCGCGGTAATAGGCGAGCAACTCCCCGGCCACGGCACCATATACCTAAAGCAAAGCCTGACCTTCACGGCCCCCGTGCGCCCCGGCGACCTAGTCGAGGCGACCGTTACGGTCTTGAAAATCGATCACGCCAAACGTCGGGTTACCCTTGATTGCAAGTGCCGCGTAGGCGATACCGTTGTTCTGAAAGGCGACGCGCTGGTTCTAGCGCCAAGCCGCAGAATCGACTAAGGGCGCAGGCCAAGCATGAAAACTTTCAAGACTTACACCGATATTCCGGCAGACAGCCAAGACGCTGTCGTGGCTATGGGCAACTTCGACGGCGTGCATTTGGGCCACCAATCGGTTATCGCACTGGCCCGCGCCATCGCGGCCACCAACAACGCCCCCCTTGGTGTCATCACGTTCGAACCCCACCCCCGCCAATTGTTCGCGCCAGACGCGCCGCCGTTCCGCCTGATGAACGAAAAAACCCGCGCCCACCGCATCAACAAACTCGGCATCGACGCGCTGTTCGAGCTGCCGTTCAACACCGCCCTCTCCCAACTAACCGCCGAGGAATTCGCCCGTGACGTCCTCGCCAACGGCTTGAAAATCAAACACGTCATCATCGGCGCTGACTTCCGCTTCGGCAAAGGCCGCCAAGGGGATGCCGACATGCTGTGTGAATTCGGCCACGAAATGGGCTTCGGCGTAACCCTCGCCCCGTTGATCTCCGACGACAAAGGCGATTATTCCTCTTCCGCCATCCGCGAGGCCCTAAACAACGGCCACCCCGAAGATGCCGCCCGAATTCTTGGCCACTGGCACCGCATCGACGGCATCGTCGAAAAAGGCGACCAACGCGGCCGCGAGCTGGGCTTTCCAACCGCCAACATATCGCTAGACGACCTGCACCTGCCGAAATTCGGCGTTTACGCCGTCTTCTTTGACATCCTCGATGGCCCACACAAAGGCGTCTATCGCGGCGCAGCATCACTCGGCATCCGCCCGACGTTCGGCATTAACAAACCGAACTTGGAGACCTTTCTGTTCGACTTCTCCGGCGACATTTACGACGCATCCGTGTCCGTCGCCCTCGTGGCCTACCAACGCCCCGAAGAGAAATTCGACAACCTCGAGGACCTCATCAAGCAAATGAATATCGATTGTTTCGAGGCCCGTGAAATTCTGGCAAAAGCCACCTTCTGATGCGCCGCCTAAATTAGGTCGCCGTCTTCCGGCTTTCATCCAGATAAATTTCGCGCAGCCGCCGTGCAATCGGCCCGGGCGTCCCATCACCCAATACCTGCCCGTCGATCTCCACCACGGATGTCACAAACGTCGTCGCCGAGGTAACAAATGCCTCGTCAGCGTTCATCGCTTCCTCGATAGTAAACGACCGCTCAACAACTTCCATCTGGGCTTCACGGGCAAACCGCAACACCGCCCTACGTGTGATCCCGCTAAGAATGTCGGGCGATAAATCCCGCGTGATAATCTTGCCGCCCTTAACGATATAGGCGTTGTTCGAGGTCCCCTCGGTCACACACCCGTCCTCAACCAACCACGCATCGTCAACACCGGCAGCCTTCGCCGCCATCTTGCCCAGTGAGGGCGCAAGTAGCTGGATCGTCTTGATATCGCGCCGTCCCCAACGGATATCCGGTATCGAGATTATCTTGATCCCTGTCTTTGCCGCAGGGGCTTGGGTCAGGTTCATAACCTGCGTAAACATCACCAGACTGGATTTCACACCCTCCGGAAAAACGAAACTCCGATCAGCCGCCCCGCGTGTCACCTGCAAATAGACCAACCCTTCGACCAGATCATTTGCCCGTATCAGCTCGCGGTGGATCGCCTCGATTTCGTCGTCAGTTTCAGGTGGCGCCATATCCAGCTCGCTCAACGAGCGCCCCAATCGCTTCATATGCCCTGCGAAATCGATCATCTTGCCGCCCAGAATAGATGTCACTTCGTACACCCCGTCGGCCATCAGAAACCCGCGATCAAAGATGCTGATCTTGGCATCTTCCTCGGCCAGATATTCTCCATTCACATAAACTGTGCGGCTCATAGTATCCCCCTAAGTCTTGGTTGTTTATTTCGCGATCAACGCCACAGGCGCATTCGCATCCTCGGCGTAATCCTTGGGCGCTGCGTCCAGAACCACGGTGCGCCGCTTGAAGTCATATATCATATGGTCGCCATCCGGCTCTGATCGAATAACAAGGCATTGCAACAGATGCCGCGACCCGTCGAACAAATCCACGAACCCACGCAGATTTGGCGCTTTTCCCAGCGGCATCGAGAAACCGGTCTCCCAGATTCTCACCACCGGATAGTCGACTTCCCCGTCATGCACCCGCAAACGGTTCTTCTTCATCGCGTCTTTCATACGTGCCTTTCGCAGGCCCGCCATCACGTCTGGTGAGAAATACGTTTCCATTAACAACTCCGCTAATTATAGGCCTATCGTTTGCCAATAAACCCTTAACGTCAAGTTACTATTTCGAAATTTGCCGCGCTTTTATGCCACTTCCGGCTCGCGGGTCGAGGCATGTTTCCGGGGCACATAATGCTCCAACACCGCCGCGAGATCATCGGGGCGCAACGGCGTGCGCATCAGGCTGCGCGCGTTGGGAATAAGATCAAAGATCGAGCCGTCCGAGAAAAAGCTGGTGCTGGTCACCGCAATAATCGGCACGTCAGGGCAGCGATACGTGGCATAATCCGAAATCGCAATCGCCCCGCCATCAGGCAACACCAGATCAAGAACCAGCGCGTCGAAATCCTCGAACCGCAGTTTGTTAATCGCGGCCAATTGCGTTGCCGCCTGCACGACCTCCACCCCTTGGCGTTGCAAGAAACGGGACCACAGTTCCGACAGGTCTGTGTTTTGTTGTACCAATAATATCCGCATCACGTGCTCCACCATTCAACGCACCAATTTCCGTTAAGAATTGTGTTAACATTTACCAAATGTGTTAATAAATCGTTAATGGTCTATATATTGTGGTCACGACAACCACACATACTATATAACCTCAAAACCATCTGAATTGGGTGGTCGCAGCAACACCCAAGTGGTATCGAAAAGTTAATCCACCCCCCGAGTCGCCGGAAACACCATCATGAGCATCCTCTCCCTCCTTCTGATTGCCCTCATTCTGGACGCGATTCTAGGCGAGCCCGACTGGCTATGGCACCGATTTCCGCACCCCGCCACCCTAATGGGGCGATGTGTGGAGTGGCTGGATGATCGCCTCAACCACGGCCAAAACCGCCAAAACGCCGGTATACTAACCATCACAATCCTGACCCTCGGCGCGCTCGCACTCAGCCTGTTCATCAAATCCATTCCCGATGCGGGCCTGCTAGAGGCACTCCTTGCGGCCATCCTCCTAGCGCAACGCAGCCTCACCGATCACGTCTCCCAAGTGGCCGAGGCCTTGCGCTCCTCCCTCCCCGAGGGTCGCCGCGCCGTCTCCATGATCGTTGGTCGCGACCCCGAGGCGCTCGACGAAAGTGCCGTCGCACGCGGTGCCATCGAAAGTGCCGCCGAGAATTTCTCGGACGGCGTAATCGCCCCCGCCTTCTGGTTCCTGATCTTCGGCCTACCGGGGATTTTGATTTATAAAGTCATCAACACCGCCGACAGCATGATCGGCCATCGCAATGAGCGGTATCAGGATTTTGGCAGGGCGACTGCCCGCCTCGACGACCTCGTAAACTGGGTGCCCGCACGCTTGACAGGCGGTTTAATCTGCCTCGCCTACTGGTCCAAAACCGGATGGAACGCCATGCAAGCCGACGCCAAACACCACCGCTCCCCCAACGCTGGCTGGCCCGAGGCCGTAATGGCTGGCGTTCTCGGCATCGCCGTATCCGGCCCACGCAGCTATAACGGCACCATGACTGAACTTATGTGGGTGAACGATGCAGGCCGCAAATCCCTAACACCCGAAGACATTGATGCCGCCGTGCGCGTGCTATGGCGAAGCTGGTTTGTGGGTGTCGGTATTCTGGCCGCACTATGGTTAATATTCTGACCTAAAGGCCCATAAATTCGATCCGGTTCCCGTAGGGGTCTTCACTGTAGAACCGCGGCGTGTTTGGTAATCGGTCATCCCAGATCACAACATACCCAGC
>CAKZNY010000300.1 GCA_937132145.1 uncultured Paracoccaceae bacterium
CGGAATAAACCTAAACGCAAACGAAAAGGGCCTCGCGATTAATGCGAGGCCCTTTTTGTATCTACCGTTAAGTTTTTATTCAGCTTTAGGTTCGTCCGCAGGGGTTTCCTCGACGACCGGTGTTTCTTTTTTCTTGGTCACACGACGTTTCCGAGGCTTTTTCGCGGGTTTTTCTTCCACTGCATCTTCGGTAACGGGCTCTTCAGATTTTGTTTCCTCGGTGTCCGACGCCTCTTCGATCTTCTTTTTTGGCGCACGACGACGGCGAGGTTTCTTCGGTGCCTCTTCAATCGGTGTATCCAAAACAACCACGTCTTTGACCACTTCAACTTGATCCTCAACGACTTCAGGCGTTTCTTCTTCAACTTCCTTAGGCGTCACAACCGCTTGCAAAGCACGAAGATCACGCGTCATGAAGGCCGGAACATGATCGCCCATGCCCAAAACCGCAGGCCCGTTGTCGCGACCACGACCGCGACCACGTTGAGGGCGACGGTTGTTGTCCGAGCGATTATTTTCTGAACGGTTGCTGTCTTGACGATTGTTGTCTGAACGTTTGTTGTTCTCGCGTTGCGCTGGCTTTGGCGACTCGACTGGTTTCTCGTCTGTAGTTTCAACAGGTTTTGGCTTGTCGACGTTTTTCTGCGGGCGGCTGCGCTGTGCCGGTTTTTCCTCGGCCTTTGGCGCGCTTGTTTCGCCTTTCAGCGGGTTATCCATGCGCGGGATATCCGTCTTGACCAGCGCTTCAATGCTGGCGAGGTATTTTTCCTCAAAAGGCATACAAAGCGTAATCGCTTTACCCTCACGTCCAGCGCGGGCTGTACGGCCGATGCGGTGGACGTAATCCTCGGAATGGATGGGCACGTCGAAATTGAATACGTGGCTAACATTTGGAATATCGAGACCACGCGCTGCCACATCAGATGCAATCAGCAATTTCAGTTCACCATCACGGAAACTGGTCAGGATTTTCGTGCGCAGGGATTGGTCGAGATCGCCGTGCAAGGCAGAGGCATCAAACCCGTGCTTTTTTAACGATTTAGCAACAATGTCCACGTCACGCTTGCGGTTGCAAAAGATGATCGCGTTGGTCAGGCTATCGCCTTCTTTTTCGATCAAAGCCCGTAAAAGGTCGCGCTTTTCTTTTGGGCCACGGTCTTTGCGCGATGGCGTAAGCATGCAAACGGCTTGCTTGATTGTGTCCGACGTGGTTGCCTGACGGGCAACTTCGACCCGAACAGGATTGTGCAGGAACTCTTCCGTAATCCGCGTAATTTCCGGCGCCATAGTGGCCGAGAAGAACAGGGTTTGGCGGGTAAAGGGGGTCATCTTGAAGATGCGCTCGATATCGGGAATGAACCCCATGTCGAGCATCCGGTCAGCCTCGTCGATCACCATGATCTGCACGCCGTTCAGCATTAGTTTGCCACGCTCGAAATGGTCGAGCAGGCGGCCCGGCGTGGCGATAAGAACGTCAACGCCTCGGTCAATCAGGCGGTCCTGATCCTTGAAGCTGACACCGCCGATAAGCAGGGCCATCGAAAGCTTTACGTGTTTCGCATAGGTCTCGAAATTCTCGGCAACCTGTGCGGCCAGCTCGCGTGTGGGACAAAGAACCAGCGAGCGCGGCATACGCGCACGGGCGCGACCCTTGGCCAGCATGGTAATCATCGGCAACGTGAACGAGGCCGTCTTGCCCGTTCCTGTTTGGGCTATCCCCAAAACATCACGGCCTTGCAGCGCGTGTGGAATGGCCTCGGCCTGAATAGGGGTAGGGGTCGTATAGCCTGTATCAGCTACAGCTTGCAGTACTTTCGGGTCTAACCCGAGATCGCTAAATGAAGTCATGTTTTTCCGTCTGTTGCGGCGATTAAAGTGGCCGCATAAATCAGCGCGGCATGGGTAACCGTATTGCTACCCTTTCATAGGTATGCTCAATAAACAGGAAATCGGGTGAGGTCAACGGAACTACACAAAAAGGGGTGTATTCTGTGCAAATGCGACGTTATACGGCGTGTAAACATAGATTAAGGGATACTTATGTCAGACGAACTACCTAAAGCTTATCGCAACATGGTTTTCTTGAAAGTTACTTCGGTCAAGCATTACACCGATAAAACGTTCAGTTTTACGTGCGAGCGGCCGGATTCTTTCCGTTTCAGGTCTGGCGAATTTGCGATGATCGGGTTGGCTAATGGCGACAAGCCGTTGTTGCGCGCGTATTCAATAGCCTCGCCAAACTGGGCCGAGGAGTTGGAGTTCTACTCGATCAAAGTCCCCGATGGTCCGTTAACGTCGAAGTTGCAACACCTGAAGGTCGGGGATGAAATCGTAATGCGGCCCAAACCTGTCGGTACATTGGTGCATGATGCGTTAATACCGGGTAAACGGCTTATCATGTTTTCAACTGGAACCGGCATCGCCCCGTTCGCCAGCACCATTCGCGACCCCGAGACATACGAAAAATTTGACGAGGTTATCCTGACGCAGACGTGTCGTGACGTGAATGAACTGGAATATGGCAAAGCTTTGATTGCCGAAATCAAATCTGACGAACTGCTGAGCGAGGTTGTCGGCGACAAGTTGACGTACTTTGCGACAACCACGCGCGAGAACAGCGACCAAATGGGGCGGATGACGGATTGGCTGCGTAACGGCAAGTTTGCAGAGGTAACCGGTGCGCCCCTCAACCCCGATACCGATCGCGTCATGATATGCGGATCAATGGATATGCTGAAAGAGCATAAACAGATTTGCGAAGACGCAGGGATGATCGAGGGATCAAACTCCCAACCCGGACAATTTGTTATCGAAAAAGCCTTTACCGATTAACGAGCGGGGTAAGTTGGGTTATCCCGACGGCCCCGCCTCGCGCAACTTCCGGGTCGAGCGACATGGGGATATATTCCCCACGACGCCACAATGCGGCCAGATCGTCGTAATGGGGGGAAAACAGGTGTCCTGATTGCCCTGTTGCGATGATCATTACGGAACTATCAAGATCCGAGAAATCATAAACCGCCCTGAACCCGCTGGCGTGCACATTGGTGAACGGGGCGCTGCCGGTTCCCCGCGTTAAACCGCGCAGCAGCGTATTGTCGCCGCCGGGTGTTTCTTGGCGGATGTTGGCAAACCAGGATATGACAGGAATGCGGCCCAACACTTGGGCTTTGTGCAAGGCTTGGTGCGCTGTCCCCCAGCGCCAACGGCTGATGTTTTTGCCATAGGTTTCTTCCAGACCCAGCAATGCTTCGTCCAATGACACCTCGGCCATCTGCTGGCAGGTCTCAACCCGAGTGGTTTGCTGGATGTCACACCAGATGCCGGCTCCGTTCTCATTGCGAAACACGGCTTCGATGAAATCTGGCCGAATGCGGGTTAGCTCGCGGGACAGATTGCCAAGTTCATCCACGATCAGCCGTTTTTGCAAGGCTTGCATCCATGCGGCGTAGATTAGCGGTTCGGGGTCATGCTCGCCCATCTCGCCGTTCCAGTTGGCCAAAAGTTCCAGCGCTTCTTGACGGCGACGCGCAAAAGTATCGCTGGCGGCTGGCTGTCCGGTCCACCACAGGTCCCGCGCGACAAGCGGCAGAAGATTGCGGGCGGTGATCGAAATCGTATCCGTCTGGATTTCCACAAAACTGCTGAGGGTATGAAACTCTCTCGCGTTCAACAGCGCGGTTGCACGCGCGATCCGTTGCGTATCCCCCCACTCAAAGCTGAAATGGAGCGGGAAGGGGCGGTCGATAATTTTGTTATTGGTATTTACCACAATGCCGCTGGAAGGGTTTTTGACATAGGGGTTTTCGTCGAACGGAAACACCCCCTGCCACACGCTGGTTTCATCCCAACCGGGGGAGGGCATTTGCCCCTGCGTCGGGTGATCTGGATTGCGGGCGGGCATACGACCACCGACCACCTGAACGATGTTGTCTTTATCCGCCAGCGTGAAAACATTTGAAGGCGCTACAATCTTGGCAATCTGCGTCACGGCACTATCAACGTCGTGTTGGCGCATAATATTCATGAGGGCTTCAACCGACTGGTCATCCACTTCCAGCGCGGTCCAAGACATGGTCGCCACATGCCCCGCAGGCGTAATCGCGGCCAAATTCATACGGTGCGCGGGGATTACCGGCCCGTTACGGCTCCACCGAAGGCGGCGCGCGACGGAGACCTGATCTTTGATGCCAATCAGAATATCACGCGTCTCGAACGCAACATAGCCGTCCTCCGTTAGGTATTCGTCGGGATTTTGCGGGTTGAGTTTTTCAACGACGATGTCTTGGTCGTCAAGATAACTGGACGTAATCCCCCACCCCATATCGGCGTTTCTGCCAATCAGGATGCCGGGGATGCCGGGAATGGTGCCGCCAATCGCGCCGCCGTCGGAAAACTCCAGCCGTGCAATCATCCAGAAACCGGGGGCATAAAGTGGCAAATGTGGGTCGGTCGCCAACAAGGGGCTGCCGCTCGCCGATCTGGACCCGAGGGCCGCCCATGCGTTGGAGGCGCCCGCCATACCGATCGGCTGCACCGGATCGAGGAAGAACTGTTCGAGCGACGCGAATGTCGTGGGGGTGTCGGGGATCAAGCTGGCAAAATCGGGAATGGCCATGACAGCCTCGGCTCCGGATGTGGCAAAAAGATTCGCGACACGCTCTTTGGGTAGGGCCAGAGACAAGCGCGCACGCAGAACCTCGCGGCTGGCTTGGTCGGATAATTGCAGGGCCATAAGTTTGATAAGGGCGATGGAATCCGCAGGTTGCCACGGTGCAATTTTGTTGGGGGTGATGAAGAATTGCGGCGCACCACGGCCCAATGCCTCGGTTGCGACTTCGTTGATCCATGCGTTGACGCCTGCGGAATAAGCCTCCAACATCAGGATCGTTTCGGGTGTTTGGTACGCCACGGCTTTTTGCGAAATAGTATAGAGATCAAGCGCGCGCATGTATTCATCGACTGGCAGCGCGTCTATGCCAAACACTTCGGCCAAGCGCCCTTGCACGGAACGGCGCATCAACGTCATCTGCCACAAACGGTCCTGCGCGTGGGTGAATCCAAGGCCAAACATCACATCCGTATCGTCTGTCGCGAAAATATGCGGGATGGCATAGGTATCACGCACGATCTCAACCGGACCGTTCAGGCCGCGCACCACATGATCCGCGTCGTAATCAGGAATGGAGCGGATGGCCAGATAATACGCCCCCCCGCCGATAAGCAATATCAATGCAAAAGCTGTGGTTAATATCCACATCATCCATCGAAATATCGTTATCATCCGGTTTTCCCCTACAAGCCCTTGACCCCGCGTGGATAGCAGGCCACTAAAAACTTAACAACGTACTGTAGATAATTTATCGGAGGAAAAATGGCAAAAATAGCGTTTTTGGGTCTGGGCGTGATGGGCTATCCCATGGCTGGACATTTGCAGGCAGCCAAGCACGATGTGACGGTTTACAATCGCACAACGGCGAAAGCTGAAAAATGGGCGGCCGAGCATGGCGGCGCGTTCGCAGCCACTCCGGCAGAGGCCGTAAGCGGTGCAGAAGTCGTTTTTGCCTGCGTTGGCAACGACGATGATCTGCGCAGTATTACGACGGGTGAGGGTGGCGCGTTCGCAGCAATGGCTTCCGGCACAGTATTTGTGGATAACACGACGGCATCAGCCGAAGTTGCCCGCGAATTATACGGTCTAGCGCAAGCTGCGGGTTTTGATTTCATTGATGCACCGGTTTCCGGCGGTCAGGCTGGCGCGGAAAACGGCGCTCTGACGGTTATGTGTGGTGGCGATGCCGCCCCTTACGCCCGTGTGGAGCCTCTGATTGATGCGTTCTCAAAGTCTTGCCGGTTAATGGGCGACAGTGGCGCGGGACAGTTGACCAAAATGGTTAACCAAATCTGTATTGCAGGCCTGTTGCAGGGCCTGTCCGAGGGGATGCACTTCGCGCAAAAAGCTGGCCTTGATGGCAAAGCGGTTGTCGATGTGATCTCCAAGGGGGCGGCTGGTAGCTGGCAGATGGATAACCGCGGGTATACCATGCTGGACGACGAGTTTGAATTCGGGTTTGCCGTTGACTGGATGCGCAAAGATCTGGGCATTTGTCTGGACGAGGCAAATAATAACGGCGCGACCTTGCCTGTGACGGCGCAGATTGACCAGTTCTACAAGGATGTGCAGAACATGGGTGGAAAAAGGTGGGATACTTCCAGTTTGCTCCGGCGTTTGACGCGTTTTAAGGATTAATAATTAGATAATTCCAGATTTTCATGCCGGCGTAACCCGTTGAATTGCATCTGTAATTATTATTTTCTTCACCCCGCTAAAGCAGTTTAGCGGGGTGAAATGTCGTTTGGTGCAGACAAGGCAAATCAAATCCGGTAAGCGTAGATAAACGAACACCGGAGGCCCCATGTCTGAGCGTGATTTAAGTGATAGAGCACAGCGTCATCCTGAAAAAGCACACAAGCCTGATACGCCAATTTTGCGTAAACCAAGCTGGATTCGTGTAAAAGCGCCAAATTCGGCGGCGTATAAAAAGACCCGTGATATTTTGCGCGAAAACAATCTGGTAACGGTTTGCGAAGAGGCCGGTTGCCCGAACGTTGGCGAATGTTGGTCGCAGGGCCATGCCACGATGATGATTATGGGCGAGATTTGTACGCGCGGTTGCTCGTTTTGCAACATCGCGACGGGGCGACCCGATGCGCTGGATGTGTTTGAACCTGCCCGTGTTGCCGTTGCCGTTGAAAAGCTGGGGCTGAAACATGTGGTTATCACCTCGGTTGATCGCGATGATCTTGAGGATGGCGGGGCCGGACATATCGCGCAAACCATCCGTGCCATTCGCCGTAAAGCGCCGGGCACGACGATCGAAGTGCTAACGCCTGACTTCCTGAAATGTGGTCCAGAGGCGCTTGAATCTGTCGTCGAGGCGCGGCCCGATGTGTTCAACCACAACCTTGAAACTGTACCGGGTCTTTATCCGGTGGTTCGCCCGGGCGCGCGATATTTTGCATCCTTGCGCCTGCTGCAAAGGGTTAAGGAACTTGACCCGAGCATGTTCACCAAATCCGGTATCATGGTTGGGCTGGGCGAGGATCGCCAAGGCGTTTTGCAGGTAATGGACGACATGCGCGCCGCTGATGTGGATTTCTTGACCGTTGGCCAATACTTACAACCAACGCCCAAACACCATGTGGTGGAACGCTTTGTGGACCCTGACGAGTTCAAATCCTACGAAAATGCCGCCTACGGTAAGGGTTTCTTAATGGTTTCGGCGACACCGCTTACACGCTCCAGCTATCACGCGGGGGATGATTTCGCGCAATTGCGGGCGGCTCGGCAGAAGAAACTGGCCGATTAGGTCTTGGACTTTTCGACAATCTCGGCGATGATATCGGCCCAAGTGTCGGTGTTCTGCGCGCCCTGTACCGCGTAACTCGCCCCGATGATAAAGCACGGGACACCTTGAACGCCCATCTCGCGGGCTTTCTTGTCTTCGGCAATCGTCTCGGCCAGATCGGAATCCCCTTCCAGAAGGCGACGAATCAGATCGCCGTCCATCCCGACGCTTAGCGCCGTATCAACCAGAACATCGATGTCAGAAATATCCTGCCCCTCGCGGAAATAGCGTTTGAACAACTGCGTGACGACCTGCGATTGTTTTTCCTCCGCCCGCGCCCAAAGAATCATGCGGTGCGCGTTAAGCGTATTAGGGGTGCGTTTAATTTTTTCGAACGCGATATCCAATCCTGCCGCCTCTGCGGTTTTGGCAATCTCGCTGTATACTTTGATCGCACCGGAGCGGCCCCCGAATTTCTGTTCCAGATATTCGCGACGGTCCATGCCCTCGGCTGGCATGTCAGGGTTAAGCTGAAATGGGCGCCACTGGATTTCAAACGGATGGTCCGGTGCGGCTTCTAATGCGCGATCCAGTTTGACCTTGCCGATGTAACACCACGGACAGATCGGGTCGGATATTATGTCTAAAGTTGTCATCAGCGGCTCCATCAGATTTCGCGCTATTGCAACCATAGCAAAACGTCGCGTAGAACTAGTTAACGGGAAGCATAAGGTAAGTCGATGCAGGATACTAAACCAAGTGTATTGAAGATTGCGCGTGAGGGTAGGGCGGGCGAAGATGCCACGCCGCTGGACCTCGGCGAGCGTGTCCGCGAGCTGCGCAAAGCCCGTGGCTGGACGTTGGAGCAAGCGGCGCAGCAAGTCGGGCTGGCGCGCTCCACGCTATCAAAAATCGAAAACGCGCAGATGTCGCCCACATTCGAGGCGGTTCGTAAACTTGCAACAGGCATGGGCATATCCATCCCCCAGCTTTTCACGGCCCCGCGTAGTGACAAGGTTTTGGCTAGACGCTCGATCACGAAATCTGGGGAAGGAAAACCGCTGGTCACGGCAACCTATGAACATGAAATGCTGGCCACGGATCTGTCGCAAAAACAGATGATGCCGTACCGCGCGATTGTGCGGGCGCGGTCAATTGATGAATTCGACGGATGGGTGCGCCACGACGGCGAAGAGTTCATGTATGTGCTGAGCGGCACGGTTTCATTTTACACGGAATTCTATGAACCGGTTGAAATGGGTCGGGGTGACAACGCCTATTATGATGCCGCGATGGGGCATAACGTGGTTTCGGTCAGTCAGGAAGACGCCGTGATTCTATGGATTACGTCCCTGCACTAAACCAAAAAAACGCCCTCACTAGGAGGGCGCAAGTTATTGAGGCAGGTTTCATACAGGCAGAAACCTATCGAGCAGTACAATCAACATACGCACCAGACACTGCGCTGCCAAGGTGAATCTTGGAAAAAGTTGTTTATATGTGTGTAGTTACAGTCAGGAATGCGATTCAAACATTAAGTTGTAGTAAATATGACACGGGTTTGGGCGCGTATCTAGGCGTATAGGCAGGCCGATACATTGTGATCTGCTAATATTGGCGCATGATTATTAGCCAAAAGCATAAGGTTTCATGCGAATCATTACCAAGCACGAATCACGGGTGATTCTGATTCGCATTCAACTTGTTAGCAATCCGTAAGCCAGATACCACATCAGCAATCCGACCAGCACATCAAGAATTTGCCATGTGCGCGGGGTCTGCATTATTGGCGCCAAGAACCGCGCGCCGTATCCAAGCGAGAAGAAAAA
>CAKZNY010000301.1 GCA_937132145.1 uncultured Paracoccaceae bacterium
ATGTCCGCTTCGTCCGCATAGCGGCCCTTGCCAACATAGACGAAATCTTCTGGTGAATTGGCCACCCCTGATATCACATCAGTGCAATAACAATCCCCTCTGGGGTCCAGCCGTCGGTGCTGCAATGGCCTCGGATTATGATGTATTCGATGCCCTCGGGGATTTCTATGTCGTTTAGCTGAATGGTTATGTGCTTGGCACCTATGCTGGGCATGGGGATGTCGGTGGTCACAAGCTGGGTCTCGTTTGGCAGGAATATTGCGATGCTGTCCATCATGTGATCGGTACTGGCATCGGGGTGGCGGACGGTTACATCGAAACTCCAGAGGCCGTCTGATTGCGTGGCTTTGATAATCATGATTTCCACCTCCGCCGCGTGGGCGGGCAGGGACAGGATCAGGGTCAGCAGGATGGTGAAAAGCGTTTTCACGTATGTCTCCAGATTATTCAGGCGAATGACTATTAGCATAGTGGGAATTGAAATGCAGATCACATTACTGCAACTGGGTTGTGATTAGGGCGTGGGCAGGGTCACGGGAAATTCCGAGGCGTCGCCGTGAACAAGATAATGGGGATGTCGGCGGCGGCAAATACGGGTAGGGCTGCGAAAAAGTTGGCTATAGCGGTTGATTTCATCAATGATTCTCCTAAATCAGAAGGTAGTATACTCTCAACATTGCTCTGGCCCTTTCACATTCGCGTGGAAATCGCTAAGAGCGCGGTGTTGAACCCCCAATTTCAGGAGAATAACCTTGGGTTACCGAATCGTCGTCGTTGGCGCCACAGGCAATGTGGGCCGTGAAATGTTGAATATTCTGGATGAACGCTCGTTCCCGGTTGAAGAGATCGCGGTGCTTGCGTCGCGTCGCTCGCTGGGTACAGAAGTGGCGTTTGGCGATAGGACGTTGAAGACGGGTGATCTGGATACGTTTGATTTTGCGGGCTGGGATATTGCGCTGTTTGCTGTTGGCTCCGAGGCCACGAAGAAGTATGCGCCGCGGGCCGCTAAAACGGGTTGTGTGGTGATCGATAACAGCTCGCTTTATCGGTACGATCCGATGGTGCCGCTGATTGTTCCCGAAGTTAATCCGGATGCGATCATGGATTATTCCAAGAAAAACATCATTGCGAACCCGAACTGTTCCACCGCACAGATGGTTGTGGCGTTGAAGCCGCTGCATGACCGCGCGACGATCAAACGGGTGGTTGTGTCCACGTACCAGTCGGTTTCCGGCGGTGGCAAAGACGCGATGGACGAGCTGTGGATGCAGACCAAAGGCATGTACGTTCCGGGTCAGGAGCGGGTTCCAAAGTTTTTCACCAAGCAGATCGCCTTCAATGTGATCCCGCATATCGACGTGTTTATGGACAGCGGCGACACCAAAGAAGAATGGAAAATGGCGGCCGAGACCAAGAAGATCATGGACCCCAAAATCAAGGTCACCGCGACCTGCGTGCGGGTTCCGGTGTTCGTTGGGCACAGTGAGGCGATCAACATCGAGTTCGAGGATTTCCTGGACGAGGACGAAGCACGGGACATCCTGCGCGAGGCTCCGGGCATTCTGGTGATCGATAAACGCGAGGACGGCGGCTATGTCACCCCGATTGAAAGCGTGGGCGAATACGCGACATATATCAGCCGCATCCGGCAGGATGTAACGGTCGAGAACGGCCTGAACCTGTGGTGCGTTTCCGACAACCTGCGCAAAGGCGCGGCCCTGAACGCGGTGCAGATCGCGGAGCTGTTAGGGCGGCGGGTTTTGAAAAAGGGTTGAGGTTTAAGGGCGGCCAGTTGGGTCGCCGTTATCGAGATACCCACCAACAAAAACACCAGTTAAATTTGTAAAGCCTGCACCGAAAAGTGCGGGCTTTATTCGTTGGTTTGGATGGGAACTTGTAATGAGCGTTGTGTGGAGGTTACCCACCCCGTGGCCCGGTCAAGCGTCGCAAAGACGGCAGCGGAGCACTTCAAAGGGAGTGCTCCTAACTGATCTTAGCTGCCTTTACCTATGACACCAGCGTTCACACTGTGCTTTCTACAAAAGCTTCCAGCCATAGATAACGGATACTCCTATCGTGTAGGCGGCGAGAATGGCGACGTTGACAGGATTTCCAGAGAGTTTTGGCGTT
>CAKZNY010000302.1 GCA_937132145.1 uncultured Paracoccaceae bacterium
GCGGGGTGTGGGGGCGTGACTTTGATTTGTTGCGTCGTGAACTTGAGTATCGTTATGAGGGCAAAGGGACGAAGAAGTTTATCAATGTGTTGTTGCTGTTTACGCAGTACAACGAAGATGACGTTCGTCAGGCGGTGTCGCGTTGCGTGCAACGCCGCGCGTTCAGTGATGAAGCGGTGCTGGGTGTGTTGCGTAACGAGCCGATCGACACCACGCATCATCAACTGGATCTGTCGCATCGACCTGAGTTATTAAGCGTTGGCAATGGCATTCGTCCCGTCGCGATCTACGACCGTTTGTTGAAAACTCAAGATGTGGAGGTGGCGGTATGACACAAACTACACTCCAAATTGAGCACACACCCCACTTGCTTAAGAGTTACTTCAAGGCACTGCGCATGCCAACGATGCTGCGCGAATCAACGACGGTTGCGCGCCAGCTTAGTGAACAACATGGCAGCTACGAATTGTACCTTCAACAACTCGCGGAATTGGAAGTTCAACAGCGTCAAGCCGGTGCGATCGCCCGCCGACTGAAGCAAGCAAAGTTCCCGGTGATTAAAGAGATCAGCGATTTCGACTTCGTTGCGATTCCCAAACTCAACAAAAAGCGTCTGATCGATCTTGCTCAGTGCAGCTTCATTGATCAGCGCAGCAACATCATCTTCACCGGTGCCCCCGGAACAGGTAAAACGCATCTTGCGATTGCGCTGGGACGTGAAGCTTGTCGCCTCGGTTACAAAGCCAAATTCTTCACCGCCTGCGGCCTGGCCAACCTGTATCGTGAAGCACGTGAAGAACGGCATGTTTTAAAACTGGAAAAACAAATCCAAAGTTATGACTTGATCATCCTTGATGAGTTAGGCTACATCCCACTGGACCGCCACGGCGCTGAACATCTGTTCGGCTTCTTCAGCCAGTGTTACGAACAGGTGAGTCTTATCATCACGACCAACTTGCCATTCACCGACTGGCCGCAAATCTTCGCGGACGACGAACGGATGACCGGTGCCTTGCTCGACCGCCTGACGCACCACGTGAGCATCGTCGCCCTCGAAGGCGACAGCTTCCGCCTCAAAACCGCCACCGCCATCAAGCAAAAGAAAGGAGACAAACCCACTGAATAGGATGAATTGAGTTATCGGACGCCTACCCCTAGGGGTAGGCATGGACAACACCCGCTGAGGTGTTATTCTTTTACCCAAGGTGGTACCCGATTGCTTGCGCGAACTGGTCCTCGTTTACTTGCGCGTTTCCATATTTAACGATTAGGGATATTTACTTGACACACCGACCCCCTATGGGTTGTGGGCGATCAGTGTGTGAAACGGGGCGGGTTCTACTTGAACCGCCTGCTGAGTCAAGCGGTAGAAGAGCTTGCCCCGTGACGCCGACGTGCGGCGGTTGAAGCGAAACGTGAACTCGTCGAGGTAATCGTCCAGATGCTCGTGAGCGATCGCACCTTGATGTGTGCCCAACAGCCAGCGTTTGAGCAGCGAGGCCACACGATGAACACGCGGCAACAGATGTTCGGCATCGGCTGGCTGGCGCTGCTGGATCTGCCGATCGTGGACATAGCCTTTCAGGTTGCGGTAAGACTGAAGCCCATCGGTTATCGCGGTGCTGCCGGGCTCGATCGCTTGACCGATGAATCGGTGGAGCGTGGTCCGGCGGGTGTCGGGAATGTGACGCAATCGGATACGGCCGATGGCTTTGCCCCGCCCCGATGCGGCTTGTGCAGCCACAACGATTAAAGCCTTTTTGACGGCTCCCCGGCCTCGCGCACCTTCTTCCTCGCCTCCCCAGTACGTCTCGTCTACTTCCACGACACCCCGCAGCCGATCTCGTCCAGGAGGGCGCACCATCGCGCGCCGCAACTTCTGCAGCATCGCCCAAGCCGTCTTGTAACTGCCCAGCCCCAACACACGCTGCAAGCCCAACGCGCTCGTGCCGTTCTTCTGACTGGTCACCTGCCACATCGCTCGGAACCAGATTGTCAAAGGCAGATGGGTATCCTGAAACACGGTGCCCGCCATCACGGAAACCTGGCGTCGGCAGTTGTTGCACCGCCACAGGCCACGGCTGCTCATCGGACGCGCCGTTGGCCCCCCACAATCCTCGCACACAAAGCCCTCGGGCCATCGCAGTGCGAACAGATACGCACGACATGCGGCTTCGTCCGAAAACCGCCGTTCCAGTTCCAGCAAGGTCTGTGGATAATCCTCTGCCACAAAACGCAACCCTATATGTGGGGGTGTGGTGTGTCAAGTGAGCGTGTCCCCAAAAACTGGGCGCGTGTTTAAGGTGGAATCGTCTTCGGCTATTGTGGGCTTTTGATGCCCAGGAGACGACTCATGAAGCCGAAACGACGACGGTTTTCAGCGGTATTCAAAGCTCGGGTGGTTCGAGCGGCATTGCGTGAGGACAAGACGCTGGCGGAACTGGCGAGTGAATTTGAGGTGCATCCCCATCAGATTGCGGAATGGAAACGGCAGGCGATTGAGATGTTGCCGGAGATTTTCAGTCGCAGGCGAAAGTCGGATGAGCAGGCTCAGCAGCAGCAGACGGATCACCTTTATCAACAGATTGGCCAGCTCCAGGTTGAACTGGACTGGCTGAAAAAAAAAGGTCGACAGCTTGGTTTTGACGGTTGAGGCGAAACGAACCATGATTGAACGTGAACACAAAACGATCCCGGTGATTCGCCAGTGCAAGTTGCTCGGTCTGTCGCGCAGCGGTTTATATTATCAGTCGCATCACGATCCCCATCGTAAGATGTTTGAACATGAGTTGCTTCATGCGATTGATGCGTTGTACACCGCTCACCCGACGTTGGGTCGTTACGGCATGACCGATGCATTGGCGGAACAATACAAGATCGAAGTCAACCCGAAGCGTGTTCGACGTTTGATGAAGAAACTGGGATTGGAAGCGGTGTATCCCAAGCCGCGCAAGAATACGTCGCGGTCGAATCCGGATCATCTGAAATACCCTTATTTACTGCGGAATATGGACATAATGGAGGTCGATCAGGTTTGGTGTGCCGACATCACGTACATTCGTTTGCATCAAGGTTTTGCGTACTTGGTCGCGGTGATGGATTGGTTTAGTCGATGCGTGTTATCGTGGGAATTGTCGAACACGCTGGATGCGAGTTTTTGCGTCGAAGCACTTGAGCGTGCGTTAACGCTTGGGAAACTTTCGGGGGCGGAGGAGCGTCGGCCTGTGATTTTCAACACCGACCAGGGCAGTCAGTTCACATCGCAAGGGTTCACTGATGTATTGAAAACTCACGGGATCGCGATCAGCATGGACGGCGTGGGGCGCGCGTTCGACAACATTATGGTCGAACGTTTGTGGCGCACGGTGAAGTACGAGGATGTGTATATTCGCGATTATCAAACACCCGCCGAAGCGCGGCTGGGCCTGAAACGATACTTTACCTATTACAATCATCGTCGACGTCATCGTTCACTGAATCGCCAAACCCCTGTGAAGGTGTATGGCTTGACGGCACCGCTTAGCATGGACACACCGATCCTTGCGTCCGTCACGGCACTGGACGGTCCGTCGATTGACGGTATGATCAAGACAGGCAACGGGTGGTCCGTTGCCACGCAAGTTGCTGTTGCTCCGCTCGCCCTACGGGCTCCCGGAGCAACAGCAACCCCAAACCCACCGGAGCCGATGACACCTTAAAACCCCGATCCAACTGTCCAGTCCACGGGGACACCCTCATCTGTCACATGAGTCTGGCGGGCTTTAAACCTGCTGTGATTGCTCGCAAGTTGGGACGGCATCGCGCCACCATCGGCCGCGAACTCAAACGCAACCAAACGCCCTACGAACGTCGTTATTTTTATGACACCGCTCAACGTTTGGCCGAACAACGATGCCGCGAGACCCATCAACGTTACAAACTCGACCACTCGCCGCTGGGCCAGATCGTGCGAAAGGAACTGGCGCAACGTTGGTCCCCCGAACAAATCGTCGGCCGACTTCAACGCAAATACCCACATCATCGCACGATGCGTGTCACGCACGAAACGATCTATCGCTGGGTCTATCGCCGACACACCTTTGGCGAACGTTGGTACAAGCAACTGCGTCGCCGTCGCCCGCGTCGAAGACGTCGAATCCCCGGCGAACGTAGGCGTGGACAGATCATCGGTCGCGTCGGTATCGAACATCGCACCGCGATCGTGGATCGGCGTGGACGTTTCGGAGATTGGGAATCCGACACGATCGAAGGCGCTAACCCGCATATTGCATCAACCGACTTTTTGCGGTTCGTGGAGCAGGTCAGTGCGTTTTGGGGGCGATTGATGGGGTGAGGGAGTGCTGCAGCGCAAACTGCCCCCTTTCCCCCACGCGGTGGGAGTTGGCCAAAGTTCGAATTGGACAAGGTCAACTGGTGTCGAAGGACATGGCGTTCAACCGCTGAGCGATGCGACGCCACAGCGGTTGCAGCGGACAACTGCTCGACAGATGCAGTATCACGCGACGGGCGGACACGACGACGCGCGCGGCAATCTTGATCAGTTTCAAACGAATCGTCGTCACCTGCGCGTGGGCGAGTTCGGTATTAACCAGCACCGTTTGGCGCAACGTCTGCATCAACACATAGGCAGCGCTACTCAACAATAGACGCAACTGGTTGGCAATCATTTTTGAACAACTCGTTCGGTCGGCGAACAGGCCGAGTTGTTGTTCTTTGATGCGGTTTTCCATTTCGCCTCGTGCGCAATAGATTTTATCGTACAAGTGTTGCGCCTCGCCTTGAAGATTCGTCACCACGAAGCGAAGATTTGGGCCTTCGATTAATCGTTCAGCCTTGGCAATCACTTTTCGTTTGCGGTCCCACGTTTTTGCCGCGTACGTGATTGTGTGGAACTGGCGTTGCTTGAGTTGCGTCGCGATGAAGTCCGCTTCCGCCTGTTGCATGAACGGCTCACTCATCGCTTCAAGTCGCTTATTCCTCGATAAACCAAGGATATAACCCACATCATGCCGATCGCACCAACGCATCAATTTCCATCGGCAAAACCCACCATCGCCACGCATAATAATCTTCACCTTCGGCCAGGCGGTTCGCAATTGATCGACAAGCAACTTTAAAATGGCTCGCGCATGTTTGGCGCCATCGATGTTCGACGGACGCAAATACGACACCAACAGTTGCTCTCCGCAAAACACATACAAAGGCAGATAACAGTAATGATCGTAGTAGCCGTGGAAAAATCGCCCTTCCTGATTGCCGTGTAAAGGGTCGTCGGTTGCATCGAAGTCGAGGATCAACTCGGCCGGGGCTTGTTTGTAGCTGGCAATAAACTGATCGATCAGCACTTGTTGCAAACGCACACAGTCATCGCGGGTGATTCGATTCTCTAACCGACACAACGTCGCAGGCGATGCAAGCGTTTGACCTTCGGTCGGCTCAACATTCGCGCACAGTTGCAAAACAGGATCGCATCGCAACGTGTGATGATCGTTGAGGTCTTCATACCCCGCTGCAATCGCATGCACACGTTGCGCGAGCATCGCTGTTTGCTCATGTTCAATCTTCGTCGCATCACGCGGATCATGAATCGCCCCAGCCATCGCATCGGTCAGTCCGATGTGTTGATCAACCTGCCGCAACAGAAGCAAGCCGCTGTCACTGATGAGCCGTCCGCCGTTGAAATCCGCTTTAATTTTTCGTCGTCCCTGACGACCCAGCGTGAGGGTATCCGTGTTACACTCTGTCATGTCGATGGCCTTTGGGGTGGTGTGTGTGTTGTGTTGTTAACTCTAATACATACCACAACTAAGGCCATCGCGCTTTTTTAACAAACCGAACACTCATGCAATATGCGGGATAGCTCCTCTTTGGGATATTGATCTCCATCGATCAGCGTACTCACCAACATGACCGTTCGTGTGCGGAATCCTCGCCGTGTAATTTGATAGCATAATTCTCGTATCACGATTTGGTTGGGCATCGCATCATATTGTGTTTGGATCATCCATTTGGGTTTGGACTTTGGCTTGAAGTAAGTTACGAGTTGATCCTGTTTGCCAATTCGGCGTAACCATCGTGAATTGGGTATGCCTTTGCGCTGATTGTGAGGCAAATCAAAGGTGCAAGGTCGATTCGGCTGAAAGCTGACCTTGACGCGTTGATGCAAACGAAACACCGCGTGCATCTTAGACTGTAAAACAAGTGCTAAATGAGCATAAGACGCAAATCCTCGATCACCTACAACGACATCGTTGGGTTGTAAACGCTGATGTAGAAGAGAGACCTTTGATATATCGTTCGCAACAAGGGGACCCACAATCAAGTCGCACAACATACCTGTGCCTGCATGCATTCTCGCCAGAAACGATGCCACCGGAAAGCCACAGCCCTCCAATTGATTACTTGGCTGACCAAAATATTTTCGAAGTGGCAATGTATCGGGCATCGAAAAACTCGAACCATCGATACGCCAAACACGATGACCATGCCACAGACTGCTCGAATGACCGCACAAATGATCCAACCTTTGACAGGCTTGGCGAATCAATAACACTATAACTCGTAACGGCAATCGCATACGTGCCTGGCAATACGCAGATGCCGTAAACGACAAGCCGGACAAATGGCGCAAGTGACTGCACGCCGTATTGCGATTGAGAATCTGCATGACGAACAGATGAATCAATACCGCTGGATTGAGTACCCCCATCCGCCACGGATGGCCGACCGTTTTGCAAAGTTTGAAAATGGATTGCTGATCTAACAGATTGTGCAGGTCATCCTTGACGGATTGAATCGCTTGGTTGATACTGACCATCCTTGGTCTCCTGTTTAAAACGTTGCAAAACACAGCAACATTTTTGCAGGAAGTTTGTCGATGCGCAAATGGTTATAACGCGCGTTATGGCGCGAAGTTATGACTTGTCTTAATGGCATTCGGTGCGCGGGCGGGTTATGACGGTGCGAAAAAGAAGAAAGGTTCCAAGATTCACATGGCGGTTGATACGCTGGGACATTTGTTGACGCTGCATGTGACACCCGCCAATGAACAAGACCGTTCGCAAGTGGGTGAGCTTGCCCAAGCAGTGCAGGCCACGACGAATCGCTCCGTGCAAATCGCTTTTGTGGATCAAGGTTACACCGGCGACGATGCGGAGGACGCTGCGTATGAACACGATATTCATCTGGAAGTGGTGAAACTGTCCAAGGCCAAAAAAGGTTTTGTATTACTGCCACGACGTTGGGGGGTTGAACGGAGTTTTGGCGGGTTAAACCGTTTTCGGCGGCTCACACGGGATTATGAGCGATTAGAGCAATTTTCCTCAACAATCTCCATATCCACATGACTCAAAGTAGTTGGAGCACTCTCGGGAACCGACCGCATTCAGAGCGTCAACCACCGCGTCGCTTAAGGTCTCAAAGGTCGTCGCGGACACGCGACGCAGCCACGCTTTGACCTTACTCCACAACTTCTCAATTGGATTCAAGTCCGGCGAATACGGCGGCAAATACCACAAGTCACAACCCACCGCCTCAATGGCTTCACGCACGTCCGCTGACTTGTGCGCAGGAAGATTGTCCATCACGACCACGTCACCGGGTCGCAACGCGGGAACCAGGAACTGTCGAACATAACCCAGAAACGTCACGCTGTTCATCGCGCCATCGACGACCACCGTCGCGTCTTTCATC
Organism: uncultured Paracoccaceae bacterium; assembly: GCA_937132145.1. Classification (GTDB taxonomy): domain Bacteria; phylum Pseudomonadota; class Alphaproteobacteria; order Rhodobacterales; family Rhodobacteraceae; genus NORP23. Next base: position 7,693 of record CAKZNY010000302.1, read on the forward strand.
ACACCCTCAGCGCGAATCGCACTGAGCATCGTCATCGTTTTCCAATGGCCGTGCGGCGTGTGATCGATACAACGCGAGCCGCCAGGTGCGCGACCGTACAACCGTGTCATGTTCGTTTTTGCACCGGATTCGTCGATAAAAACGAATTGTTTTCGAGGAATGAATCGTTTTGCGATCCCAAAGTTACGCCGACGTTCAACCACGTCCGGCCGATTCTGTTCCGCCGCAATCAGCGTCTTTTTTTCAACCGTAAATTCAATTGGATCAAACGGCGACACACCGTCGCGATCGTCACCGACACACTGAGCATCGGTACCAATTCCCTCGCGGTAATGCCCGGTCGCAACGCAACTTGCTCACGCATCAGTGCGTCGTCTGCTTCGGTCAACTTCGTCGGTCTCTTGGGACCCGACACCCCCGGCTTCAATTCGCCACGCCACGCCCGATCACGCCAATCCTTCACCGCAGGCCGCGACACCGTGAAACGCCGTGCCACTTCCGCGATCGTCTCGCCGGATTCCACTTGAGCCACCACCCGTTCACGCAAGTCCATCGAATAAGTCATGTGTAGGCCTCCTTGCCATGTACAAAACCTATCGGCTGATGAAGGAAAAATTCGTGAATTGCTCTAAAGATACTCATCGGACCAGTTGGCAACTGGCTTTAGCAGGAGTTTTGATTGAGGTAGTAGGATAAGCAGTCGCGGACCGGGTGACCAGAGTCCGTTAACTAACGACTGATCGCTAATTCAGCCGACTCGTCGTGAGTGGCTGAAGACGCTAAATCCCCGATGGTGCATTGAGCTAAAACCTTGCGAAGACTTTCCGCAGCGTGCTGACAAGTCAATCGTAATCGCCCGCAGGGTACCGAAAGCTGCGGACTCTCATCGTGCAGCGGCAGATCGGCTTCAAGCGGACCGTCCATCGCTTCGACAACCTGCAACAGCGTTAGCGCCTCGGGATCGCGATGAAAAATATACCCGCCGCTGCGTCCCAGTTGGCTGCGGATCACATGATGGCGCGACAAGACCTGAAGAATTTTCAGGGTCGAATCCACGGGAATATCCAGATAATCAGCAACCTGTC